>CAMOLV010000070.1 GCA_946619045.1 uncultured Coriobacteriales bacterium
TACTTGAAGAAGCAGAGCAGCGAGTTGTAGAGGTCGAGCGCCCAGCAGTTGTAGGCGTGCTCGCCGCCGGGGAAGCTCACCCACGCGTAGTTCTCGCCATCCTTGAACCGCTCTGGCATCTCCGCCAGCACCTGCGCCACGAACTCCTCGTGGTTCTCGAGCGAGAAGTCCTTCGACCCGTTGCCGTTGTACCAGAACCGCACGGGATACTCCGCGAACTCGCCCTCGAGCGCCGCCTTGAACGCATCGAAGTCCGACCACGCCCCCGAATAGCTGCCGAAGTACGCGAAGAGGTCGGTGCAGTGCGTCATGCCGCTGCTCATGACCGTCTTCGACCCGCGCGAGAGCCCGGCGAACCCGCGGTGGTCGCGGCTGCCGATCAGGCTCTGCTCGGAGGTGTCGAACCCCGCATGCGTGAGGTAGGTGCTCTCGACGAGCGGGATGATGTCGTTGCGCAGCTCCTTCCAGAAGTGCACCGGCCACTCGTCGGCGTACGGGTCGCCGCCCATCATCGAGCCCATGAAGGTGTAGTCGATGTCGGAGCCCTCGGGGATGGAGTAGTACGTGGGCGACACGATGATCACGTCGCCGAACAGCCCCTGCCCATGCATGTTGTCGAGCAGGTTGGCGGTGGGCTCGCCGTGGTAGTCGTCGGTGTCGGTCTCGGCGACGCCGAGCCAGTAGTCGTGCATGCCGCCCGTGCCGTGCAGCAGGTAGAGCACGTCGTAGGGCTTCTCGGCGTCGTAGTCCGCGGGCAGGTAGACGTTGAGCTTCTTGTCGACCATGACATCCGCGACGCCGTCCTTGGCCTCGATGGCATAGGCGTGGCAGGAATAGGCGAGCGTCTCCACGTGGCCCTGCGCCGCCGCGGACTCGGCCACGAGCTCGTCGAACGGCCCCAGCGTGGTGATGAAGTCGTAGGGATAGTCGCCGCCGCGCGAGCGGTCGGATGCGTTGTCGGGCTCCACGGGTTCCTCCTTGCTCGAACATCCCGCCAGGGTAAGGGTTGCCATTGCCAGCAGCGATCTTCTCGTGAGACTTCCCATCGGATCCGACCTCCATTCAACCCGGCTATCAACCCTCATTCTACCGATTTACGCACGACGGCAGATTCGCTTCTCGCCAACTGGGGTTTCTCGGCGAGAAGTACCTGTCGTGCGTAAATTGCATCTCGGCAAGAACCGGTCGCTGTCCCAGATCGAATTTTCGCACGATAGGCTTAAATTGCTTCTTTTGAAGGGTATTCCAAGCAGAACAGACCCTATCGTGCGTAAATCCGCTAGTATCGGAAGTCCTAATCTGCCTTAGAGGAGAGCCTATGGAGTATGCGTTTCTCAGCCATGAATCGGCGATCCAGGCGAACTGGGCGATAGCCAGAAACCCGCGGATTCCGCAGCTCGATGACGAGGGCATCTGGATGATTCCCTCTCCCGACAGCTGCGTCACCACGCAGGGCTCGCTCAAGAAGCTGATGGCGGAGGTTTCGTTCGATAATCTGGGAATCATCAGAAGGCCTATCGACCTGCTGGTCCCCGATGCATCCTCGCGATCTAGGGGCAAGATCGTCAGCTTCCACGTATGGCGCGATATGTTCCCCGACCGCGCCTTCAGGCGCATACACGAACGCATCTTCGTTAGCTCCCCTCTTTTCACCATTCTGCAGCTCACGCTTGTGCCACGCCCTTCCCGACTGGCAAAAGCGGCGGCAGAGGAGACGGCAAGGGAAGACGCCCGCATCAGGGAGGAGCTGGGAATTGCCGGCGATTCATTGGAAGGCGATGATTTGCTCGCATGGGAGGCGATATCGCGACAAGCGCGCGCCATCCAAGTGCTGACCGACTTCGCAGGAACCTACAGGCTGCCGATTCGAGATTCGGATCAGGTGCTCTATGAGATGCCTCCTCTCATGCATTGCGATGACCTGCGGTCTTTTCTCGATAACCAGCCATCGATGCGTGGCTCGGGCAAAGGATATGCGGTTGCAGATCTCGCGTTCGATAACTCGGGTTCACCTATGGAGACGGCGCTTGCGCTTATGCTCACGCTTCCCGTAGAGATGGGCGGATACGGGCTCCCCAAGCCGATTCTCAATTGGAGCGTCCCCATCGATCCCGAGATGCGTGGGATCGCAGCGCAGGATGAAATCATCGCTGACCTGTGTTGGAGGGACTGCGGTCTTGTCATCGAATACGATAGCTGGGAAAAGCACGGCAAGCTCGGCCCGGCAAAGCTCGCGAAGGATCATGCGCGGGCAAACTCTCTCACGGCGCTTGGCTGGAAGGTCCTCACAGTTGGATCCGTGCAGATAGCAAGCGCACAGGGAGTTGCGCTCATCGCACGGCAGGTTGCCACGTTGCTCGGGATTACGCTGGCAGAGCCCACCGACATCCAGAGAATATGGCGATCAAGGCTCCATGCGATGCTCATGCCGCGGATTGTTCGCTTCTCATAAGCTGATCATAATCGCGATTTACGCACGACGGCAGATTCGCTTCTCGCCAACTGGGGTTTCTCGGCGAGAAGTACCTGTCGTGCGTAAAACCCCTGTACAGAGTGGGGTCGGCCGGTCTTCTCAGCAGTTGCCAGTGTAGACGTGCGCGAGGTGCGCACGGGCAACGTCGGCGAGCTCGTAGACGAGCGGCACCGGCGTGGGGCCGCGGTCGCGCATGCGGTACGCGGGGTGGAAGCGCGTGACATGCAGGGTGATCGCAGGATCGACGGACGCGAGCCAGCCCGCCAGCTCGTCCATCTCCTCGCGCGTGTCGTTGACGCCGGGCACCACGAGCGTGGTGACCTCCAGATGGCAGGCTGGCGCGGCGGCAAGCATGCGGATCGTCTCCTGCACGGTGGCGAGGTCGCCCGCGCATGTGCGGTAGGTCGCAGGCGAGAAGGACTTGAGGTCGATGTTCGCCGCGTCGATGAGCGGAGCCACCGCTGCGATGACCTGGGCGTTCACGCATCCGGCCGAGACGAGCACGTTGGCAAGGCCCGCCTCGTGCACGAGCTCCGCGCAGTCGCGCACGAACTCCCAGCTCACGAGCGGCTCGTTGTAGGTGTAGGCCACGCCCGCCATGCGGGGATCCTCCGCGTGGAGACGCTCCGCGAGGGCGGCGATGTCCTCGGGCAGGACCTCGCGCCAGGGCACGCCCTGCTCCCCCACCTGCGAGATCTCATGGTTCTGGCACCACGGGCAGTGCAGGTTGCAGCCGTAGCCTCCGAGCGAGAGCACCGTATGCCCGGGCTTCCAGCGCGCGAGCGGCTTCTTCTCCACAGGGTCGACGGCGATGGAGGTAACCCGCCCATAGCCGAGCGGAACCACCGCACCGTCCACGTTGCCGCGCGCCCGACAGGCACCCACCTGCCCCGGCGCCAGCTTGCATGCATGCGGGCAAACATGACAATAAACCTGTCCCTCTGGCAGGTTTTTGGACAAATGACCTGTCACCTTGTCCAGGGTCATAGGTGGCGCACCACCTCGAAGCGCTGGAGCGAATAGTCGTCCCAGCGCAGGTCGATGCGGCCCTTCTGCGCCGCGATGCGCACCTGCTCGTCAACCGTGTCGACGCCGTCGAGGTCGGGCAGCAGGAGGCCGCGGCGGCCGTCGCGCGTGCTCACGATCACGCCGTAACGCGCGGGGTCGAGCTCGTCCGTCGAGGCGATGTCCTCCGGAGCGCCGAGCACGTCCACGTCGTAGACCAGCTCGTCGAGCTCGTCCTCGCGCACGGGCGAGAAGCGCGGGTCGTGCGAGCAGGCCGAGATGGCGTTCTCGCAGATCTCCTCCGCAAGGCAGGAGCGCGTGGGCGCGATGGTGCCGATGCAGCCCCTCAGCTGGCCGTCGATCTTGAGCGACACGAAGCAGCCCGCGCGATCGAACATCATCTCGGGCGTCGCGTCGAGTATGGCTGCGCCGTCGGGCCAGACGCGCTTGCCGTCGCGCACCCATGCCTCGAGCGAGGCGCGGGCGAGACGCACATACGGGTCCTCTGCGGCTTTGCGCGCGGCGAGGTCGGCGGTGCGGGCGTCGTGCCACTGCGCGAGCAGGGCGCGCCCCTCGTCGGCGCCCTCCTCCCCCGCGGGCATGAACGCCGCGATGCCGTACCCCACGCCGAACGGGCCCTCGTAGGAGAGCAGCTCGCCGGTCACGGCCGTGCGGTCGAAGGCGCCCGCCATCATCTGGAAGCTGCGCAGGCCGCATTCGGCCGCGCGCTCGGCAAGGCCCGGATCCATGCAGAGGATGTCGAGGAAGTCCGCGGCGGCGAAGTCGCGCGTGATGCGCTCGTCGAAGACCGGGCCCTCGGGCGCGAACCCGTACGGTCCGTCGGCGGCGAGCTTGTGCGAGAGATCGCCCGACGCGATGTAGACCACGCGCCGTCCCAGCCGGGCGGCCGTCTGCTGGACGAGCTGCCCCATGCGGTAATGCTCGCCGGCGTTGAAGCCCGAGAGGCCGATGCGCACGAGCCTGAAGTCGCGGTAGTGGTGCCTGACAAAATGCACGGGGATCATCGTGGCATGGTCGAGGCGCGGCTCGCGCTCGTAGCCGGTGCCGCCCGAGACGCCCGCGCGCTCGCACGCCCTCTCGAGCGCTGCGGTGAGCTCGGTATCGTACTCGACCTGGTAGCGGGCACGGCTCGCCCCGTAGGCCGAGAAGTCCCCGCGTGCGGAGCGTCCCGGCGAGATGTGGAAGTAATCGCGGTAGAGCGTGGCATGCGGCGAGGAGACCACGATCGTATCGGGGGCGAGCTCGGCGATGCGGCGACCGACCTCCTCGTAGGCGTCGATCGTCGCCTGGATGCCCTTCTCGCGGCCGTTGCCCACCTCGGGGATGATAAGCGGCGGATGCGGTACGGCGAACCCTGCGATGATGGCCATGGCTGCTCCTCTCACGAGGCCTTTCGGCCATTGTACGCCCGTCCGTCGCCGCATCGGGCAACGCATCGACCCGAGGTCCCGCACCGCCCGTCAAAAAGACCGGGCCGCCCCGAAGGGCGGCCCGTACAGGGAAGGGAAAGGCTTGGTATCAGCCCGAACCCTTTATGCCTCCTGTGCCTTCTTCTTGCCGCGCATGAGCAGGAAGATGGCGAGCGCCTCGATGGCAGCGATGGCCACGCCGCCGCCGATGTTGATGCCCTGGAAGGTGGTGGTCATCTGATCGGGAGCGGTGGACGGATCGCTTTCGGCGAAGGTGTAGTAGCCGGAGTTGCCGATGGTGTAGAGGATGTTCTTGCAGGCCTGGCGCATGGCGAGGGTCGCGGTTGCGCTCTGGTCGGTGAACTGGTCGGCCCGACACGCCGCAAACCGCATACGGCCGTGACGGCCGCACCGCGCATCGCCCTGCCCAGATTGCCAAACCCACAGGTAACATGCGACAATCTTCGTAACGTGCATCCACAGCGCAGAGGAGGATCCCATGGCCAAGAAGCACATCGTCATCCTTCATTCCAACGACATGCACGGCGATTTCCTCCCGGAGGACCGCGACGGCGTCGAGACCGGCGGGCTGGCGCGCCTCTCGGGCTATGTCAAGAAGGTCCGCGCACGCGAGGACAACGTTATCTACGCCATCGCGGGCGACATGTTCCGCGGGTCGATCATCGACTCCGAGTACATGGGCCTCTCGACGATCGACCTGGTGAACCTGCTCGAGCCCGACGTCGCCTGCATCGGCAACCACGAGGTCGACTACGGTCTGGGCCACCTGCTCTTCCTGGAGAAGTGCGCCACCTTCCCCATCATCAACGCAAACATGTTCATCACCATGAACAACACGCGCCTGTTCACGCCCTACATCAACATCGAGGTCGACGGCATGCGCATCCTGTTCATCGGCATCCTCACCGAGGAGGTGCTCGCCTCCACCAAGGCCGAGAAGATCGTGGGTACGTTCGTGGACGTCGAGGAGGCTGCCCGCGAGGTGGGCATCATCTGCGACAACTACCGCACCAAGGCGACCGACATCACGATCCTGCTCACGCATATCGGCATCGAGGCCGACCGCGAGCTTGCGAGCCTCATCGACCCCAAGTGGGGCGTCAACCTCATCATAGGCGGCCATAGCCACACCTTCATGGACCAGATGGAGGTCGTCAACGACATCCCCATCGTGCAGGCCGGCTGCGGCACCGACCAGATCGGGCGGCTCGACCTCGAATACAATACCTGGCACAGCAAGCTCACCGACGTGAAGTGGCAGTGCGTCCCCATCAACGACGAGACCGCACCCACCGACGACGTGATGGCGCAGATGCTCTCCCGCTACCAGAACGAGACCGACGCCAAGTACCGCCGCGTGGTGGGGCGCCTTGCGCGCAAGCTCACGCACCCCAGCCGCATCGAGGAGACCGAGCTGGGCAACCTCTATGCCGACATGCTCCAGGACGAGAGCAGCTTCGAGCTCATGATCATGGGCACGGGCTCGATTCGCAAGCAGGAGCTGGGCCCGCTCATCGAGTACCAGGACATGGTCGAGAACACGCCGTTCGACGACACGCTCTGGATGCTCAAGGTCACGGGCGCGCAGCTGCGGCGGATGGTCACCCACATCATGCGCGACGATGCCTGGGAGGGGCACACCGAGTTCTACGCCTTCTCGCAGGGCTTCCACTGCGTGTGGCGCAAGTCGACGCACACGCTCGAGGAGCTCACCTTCCACGGCGAGGACGTACGCGACGACCAGGAGATCACCATCGCGCTGCAGAACTACCACTTCATCAACTTCGACGAGTTCTTCGGCGTGCCCATCAAGGACGTCAAGATGAACATGCGCCCCCGCGCGGTCGCGAGCGCCGTCAACAACATCTTCGAGGAGTACTTCGCCACGCATCCCGGACTCGATGCGCACGTCGAGGGACGTATCGTGATCTTGGACTGAGGCCGGCGCCCCCTCCCTGTTACTATTAACGGGATGGCTTTTACGAGATTGGAGTCCCCATGCCCGGACCGGGAATGGGCCGCCTCGAGCGCGGTTTTCTCTCCGAGGAGGAGAAGGCCAACGCGCCGAAGGTGACCAAGGAGCTCTTGCTGCGCATCTTCGGCTACCTCAAGCCCTACTGGATGCAGTTCATCCT
>CAMOLV010000071.1 GCA_946619045.1 uncultured Coriobacteriales bacterium
ACAGCGCCCAGGAGCGCCTGCGCAAGGTCAAGGAGGACCTCAAGGCGCTGCAGGACAACCCCGGGTCCGCGCTCTCCGCGATCTTCGACCTCAAGGGCGAGGTCGCCCAGGAAGCGGCGTCGGTCGAGGCGGCGCGGGCCGACGTCCAGACCGTCGCATCCGATTCGCAGTATGCCGTCGACGCCGCCCAGAAGCAGCTCTTCACGCTGCGCCAGACCCTCGAGACCGCGGAGGCGGACTACGAGACCGCGAAGAGGGAGGCCGAGGACCGTCGCGCGGAATACGACCGCATCCACAAGGACTGCATCCAGCGCGAGCAGGCGCTCCAGCGCGAGATCGATACCCGCGTGGCGGGAATCGACGATGCCGAGGACATGCTACGCGGCGCCGAGGAGCGTATCGGCGAGGCCCAGGCCGTGCTCGACGAGGCGAACGACATCCATTCGACGCCCGAGGTCACCGAGGCGCTCCTCGCCTCGGTCAACCAGCAGCAGGCCGCGATCAACGCGCAGAAGGCGCGCATCGACGAGCTCGCGACCTCGGAGAAGAGCCTGCGCGAGAGCACGCGCGGCAAGCGGTTCCTGTTCATCGGCGTGATCGCCGCCGCCGTGATCCTCCTGATCGTCATCCTCTGGCTGATCTTCGGTCCCAAGTAGGCAAGCGCGACGAACGAGATCCAAGGGGGCTCCGCAGCGAGCTCCCTTTTCATTTGGCAGCAGCCGCGACGCCGAGCGAGATGGCCGTGATGATGGCGATGAGCGCGATGACCCACAGCACCGTGGCGCGCCCGCTCTGCTCGTAGACGCGGAAGAAGGGATAGGGGCCGTCGACCTTGCGCGCGGCGTTGAGGCCGAGCAACGTGAAGCCGTAGACCATCGTCGCCGCGATCGGGATGAGCGGCATCGAGGCATGCGCCTCCCAGAGCACATACGATGCCACCGAGACGATCGGGCACAGCGTGTGATGGTAGAGCCCGTTGTCGAGCAGCATGAGCTTCTTGAAATCCCCTCCCATGGGGATGAGCACGCAGACGGTGATCAGGAAGGTCATGACGAGCATGCACGAGCTCAGGTAGCGGAGCGGCGCTGCGGCGGACCCGAGAACGAGAAAGGCCAGAGACGAGACGAGGGCCACGATGTTGGAGATCTGCGTGTAGTACGCCAGGATGCGGACGCCGCGGTCGGCGATCGCGATGCGCAGCCCGACGATCTCGAACGCGACGACGAGGATGTTCGCGGCGATGGCCAAAATGCGCCCCCGGATGATGTCCGACTGCAGGATGCAACTCCTCTAGAATATAGCGGTCGGAGCAGCCGCCGTGCATGATCGGAAGAGGGCATTGCGATGGATGGAAGCAAGGGGACGGGAATCGTCGTCATCGGGACCACGTTCGTGGACATCAAGGGATACCCCTTGGGCGAGTACATTCCCGCCGGACGCAATGCCGGCCGCGTGGTCGAGGTGCATGGCGGCGTGAGCCGCAACATCGCCGAGGACATCGCCAACCTGGGGCTGCATCCCACGTATGTGAGCACCGTCGACGAGAGCGGCGCCGGCTCGGCGGTCGTTCGCAGGCTCGAGGAACGCGGCTGCGGCACGGCCTACATCAGGACCGCCGCCGACGGGCTCGGCACCTGGCTTGCGGTGTTCGACCACACGGGCGACGTGGTGGCGTCGATCTCCAAGCGTCCCGACATGAGCGGCATCCAGCGCATCCTCGACGAGGATGGCGACGATATCGTCTCGTCGGCCGACAGCATCGCCGTCGAGGTCGATATCGACGAGCCCATCCTGATGCGCATCCTCGAACTTGCCGAGAAGCACGGCAAGAAGGTCTACTCCCCCGTCACCAACATGACGATCGCCTCCGAGCGGAGCGCGCTTCTCAACCGGATCGACTGCCTGGTATGCAACCTGCAGGAGGCGGGCATCCTCTTCGGGGCCGATTACTCCAAGACGGGCATCCAGGCCCTGATCGGCATCCTCTCCGAGAAGATCAAGGAGTGCGGTATCCGGAGCATGGTGGTCACCTTGGGTTCGGCCGGCGCGGCCTTCGTCGCCTCAGACGGAGAGCGCGGCTACTGCCCCACCAGGCCCGTCGACGTGGTCGACACCACGGGCGCCGGCGACGCATTCTTTGCGGGAGTCGCGGCCGGCCTCACCTACGGAAAGACCCTCGAGGAGGCCTGCAAGATCGGCACGCTGCTCGCAACCTCGTGCATCTCCTCCGACGAGAACGTGTGCAGGGTGTTCTCGCACGAGGAATCGGGCCTCTAGGAGCAAAATCGCGGCCTGTGGGCGCGGTCACCGTTTTGTCTGTACTCCCGTTGCGCCACGGCCACAGACAAAAGTCGCCATGAGGACGCCCAACTGGCCGAACATGCCATCGGATGACTGTTGTCTGTACTGAATAAGGGAGGGCTCCCGCTCAAAGTGCAGACAATTGCTCTGAAGGGAATCGGACATCCCCGGAAGCGCCTAAAAGCGGCAGGATCGGCGCTCGATCAGGGCGTTTCCGCCCCATCGCGCCGTCCCGCACCGCCCGTACGAGGCTATTCGATAAACATGGCGTCGCCGAACGAGAGGAAGCGGTAGCGCTCGGCCATCGCCGCGGCATACGCGTCCATAATCTGGTCGCGCGTGGCGAACGCGGAGACGAGCATCATGAGCGTCGACTTGGGCACATGGAAGTTCGTGATCATGGCATCGACCACGTGGAACTCGGAGCCGGGCATGAGGAAGAGGTTCGTGGTCGCGTTCTCGCGCGCGACCATGCGTCCGGCCTCCTGATCCCATGCGCTCTCGAGCGAGCGCACGCTCGTGGTGCCCACAGCGATCACGCGACCGCCCGCGGCCTTGGTACGCTCGACGGCGTCGACGACCTCCTGGGACACGTGGTAGCGCTCGGTGTGGATCACATGGTCCTCGGCGTTCTCCTCGGTGACGAGGCGGAAGGTGTCGATGCCCACCTCCAGCTCGACCGTCGCCCAGCCCACGCCCTGCTCGCCGAGCTTGGCGATAAGCTCGGGCGTGAAGTGGAGGCCCGCCGTGGGGGCCGCGGCGGAATGCTCCTCGCGCATGGCGTAGACCGTCTGATACTTCTCGGGATCGCCCTCGTACTGCGTGATGTAGGGCGGCAGCGGCACGCGGCCCGCTTCGTGGATGGCCTGGTCGAGCGAGAGGCCGTCGGCGGGCGTGAAGCGCACGAGGCGCCCTCCGCGGCTCCCCTCGACGAAGTCGATGACCTCGCCCGAAAGGACGACGGGCGCATCCTCGGGAGCGTCGATGCCGCCCTCGCGGTACTCGACGACGGCGCCCTCCTTGAGGCGCTTGCCGGGGTTCACCAGGCACTCCCATACGCCGCCGTAGGGGTCGATGTCCTCGCGGCGGTTGAGCAGCAGCGTCTCGGCGACGCCGCCCGTCCCGCGCTTGCGCCCCATGAGGCGTGCCGGCAGCACGCGCGTCTTGTTGGCCACGAGCAGATCCCCCGGCCTCAGATACTCCGCGATGTCCGAGAAGATGCGATGCTCGATGGATCCGTCGGAGCGGTGCAGCACGAGCAGGCGGCAGGAATCGCGCGGCTCGGCGGGAGCCTGCGCGATGAGCTCGTCGGGCAGCGGATAATCGAAATCGGAGGTCAACATGGCGGCACTTCCCTATCCAACATGGCCCATGGCCTTCGCGGCCTTGCGCGCATCGCGCGCGATCTGGCGCTCGACCTGGGCTTCAGCTGCCGAGAACCGGCAGCCGCAATAGTTCTGACGGTACATTCCGAGCTCGCGCGACTCACGCGTGGCCTCGGGGTAGAGCGGGCGGAAATCACGCACCACGGGCGTGAGGCCGTACTTTCCCGCCAAGCGCACGAGCTCCTCCGAGCAGGTCTCGAAGAGCTGGTAGGGCGAGACGGCGAGCGTGGTCGAGATGTACTCGAACCCCTGCTCCGCGGCAACGCGGCACGCCTCCTCCAGCCGCAGCGCATAGCAGGCACGGCAGCGGTCGGCACGGTCGAACCCGTAGGGAGCGGCCTCGCGCTCCCATGCGGCGCGGTCGTCGCCCGCGATGATGACGGGCAGATGCGCCACACGCTCCGCCCAGTCGAGCAGCACGCCGAGGCGCTTGTCGTGCTCCTCCACCGGGGCGATGTTGGGGTTGGTCCAGCAGATGGTGGGCTCATACCCCTCGTCCATAAGCGCGCGGACCGGCTCGAGCGAGCACGGTCCGCAGCAGGCATGTAGCAGCAGGGGCGTCACGGGACCCCTAGCCGAAGGTTCTACCCAGATAGGCGATGATATCGTCCGATTCGTACATCGGCTCGCCATCGATGAACAGGCACGGGACCTGGTACTTACCGCCATGCTCGACGAGGAACGCGCGGTTCTCGGGAACATCGACGTCGACGAGGTCGACCTCGATGCCGTGCGCATCCATGAAGCGCAGGACCTTCTGGCAGAACGGGCACCAGTACCCTATGTAGAGCTCGAGCGACGGCATCCGGGCACCTACTTGTAGAGGGCGGCCTTGCCGGTGCAGCCGAAGAGGTCGATCTTCTGCGCGGCGACGGCCTGCATGGCCTCGATGCAGGGAGGCTCGATCATGTTGGGCTCGCGCAGGCCCTTGTCGGCGAGGACCTCGCGCATCTTGTTGTAATAGGCGGCCTTGATGTCGCTCGAGATGTTGATCTTGGCGATGCCGGAGCGCGCGGCCTCGGCGATCTCGTCGTCGGGGTTGTTGGATCCGCCATGGAGCACCAGGTGGGTGTTGAGGCCGGCCTCCTTGAGGGCGGCCTTGATCTCGCGGAGCAGGTCGAGCTTGAGCTCGGGCACGTAGCCCTCCGGATACAGGCCATGGCAGGTGCCGATGGCGATGGCCAGACAGTCGATGCCGGTTGCCTTGACGAACTCGACGGCCTCATCGGGCTGCGTGTAGTGGATGACCTGGCCGAACGCCTTGTCCGCATCGGTCACGCCGATGTTGCCGAGCTCGGCCTCGACGGAGATATCGTGGACGGGCGTCGCATAGATATAGGCGAAGGGATCGCCGGCGGGGATCTCGGCACGGCGCGGATCGTCGCCGTAGCAGGGCTGGAAGGCATGGGCAGCATGCGCGACCTCGACGACCTGCTTGGTCACTGCCACGTTCTCCTCGAAGGACAGCGAGGAGGCGTCGATCATGACGCTGGTGTAGCCCGCGCGGATGGCCGCCATGACGGCACCGAGGTTGGGACCGTGGTCGAGGTGGATGACCGCGGGGATGGGCGAGTTCTGGATTCGCTGGCGGATGGAGGCGATGGCATCGGAGCCCAGGTGCTTGAGCTCGTCGGGATGGATCTCGATGATGACGGGCGCGTTCTTGCGCTCCGAGATATCCATGATGCCGTTGAACATGGCATAGGAGCTGATGTTGAAGGCAGGCACGGCGAAGCCGTTCTCGTCTGCGACCGTGAGAAGCTCGTGCATATTGACAAGCATGAGAACCCCCAAATAAATCGAAATAGGTCTTATCCTGCGGATATTGCAAACAACATGGGCAAGGATAGCACCTTGCACCCCCGTTGTGGGATAATCGAGGGGTTGAAACGGCAGTATCGACATAAAGGACACGCACGTGTGTCCGAAAGGCGGAAGATCCATGGCAAGACCCACGTTCCCCAAGCGCGCAATCCTCACCGGCGGCATGCCCTACGGCAACAAGAACCTGCACTTCGGCCACATCGGCGGCGTCTTCGTGCCGGCAGACTTCTTCGCGCGGTTCCTCCGCGACCGCATCGGCAGGGAGAACGTGATCTTCGTGTCGGGCACCGACTGCTACGGATCGCCCATCATGGAGGGCTATCGCAAGAAGGTCGCCGAGGAGGGGTACGAGGGCACCATCGAGGATTACGTCCGCGCCAACCACGACCTGCAGAAGGAGGCGCTCGACGCCTATGAGATCTCGCTCGACCTGTTCGCGGGATCCGGCCTCGAGCCCGCCCGCTCCCACCACGCGGACCTCTCCGACCGCCTGATCCGCCGCCTCCACGAGCGCGGATACCTCAAGAAGATGTCGACGCGCCAGTTCTACGACGTGAAGGCCGGCCAGTTCCTGAACGGCCGCCAGGTGCAGGGGCGCTGCCCCGTCCGCGGCTGCAAGAGCGAGAAGGCCTACGCCGACGAGTGCGACATGGGCCACCAGTTCGACCCCGAGGAGCTCATCGCCCCCATCTCGCAGCTCACCGGCACCACGCCCGAGCTGCGCCCCGTTGACAACTGGTACTTCGACCTGCCCGCGTTCAGGCACTCGCTCGAGGCGCTCACCGACGAGTGGGCCGACGACCCCCAGGTGCGCGACATCGTCGTGAAGACCGTGCGCGAGTCGCTCGTCGACCCGGTCATCTACATCCAGAACGATTACCGTGCCGCCTTCGACGAGATCGCGGCCGGCCTCCCCTCCCATACGGTCATCGAGCCGCAGGGCAACCAGACGTCGTTCTCCGTGGCGTTCGAGGGCTGGGAGGACCGCGACCGCGCCCGCGAGGCGCTCGAGGCCGCGGGCGTGCGCTTCCGCACGGGCAAGACCCTCCTGCCCTTCCGCATCACGGGCAACATCGACTGGGGCGTTCCCGCACCGGACCTCGAGGACGTGAGCGGCCTCACCGTATGGGTGTGGCCCGAAAGCCTGTGGGCGCCCATCTCGTTCACGCAGACCGTGCTCGCCGAGGCTCCCAAGGACCGCTACTCCTCCACCGACTGGCGCGACTGGTGGTGCGATAAGGACGCCCGCGTGTACCAGTTCATCGGGCAGGACAACATCTACTTCTACTGCATCGCCCAGCCCGCCATGTGGGAGGCGCTCGACTGGAACCTCTTCCAGGACACGCCCATCGCCAACTACCACATCCTCTTCATGAACAAGAAGGCCTCGAGCTCGGGCGCCATCAAGCCGCCCATGGCCGCCG
>CAMOLV010000072.1 GCA_946619045.1 uncultured Coriobacteriales bacterium
GAGTACATCATGAGCGAGGGCAACGAGAAGATCATGCTCTGCGAGCGCGGCATCCGCACCTTCGAGAACCGCACGCGCAACACCTTCGATGTGAACGCGGTCCCGGTTCTCAAGAACCTCACGCACCTGCCCATCATCGGCGATCCCAGCCATGCCACGGGCTACACCCGATTCGTCCGCCCGGTGGCCTATGCCGCAACCGCGGCAGGCGTGGACGGCCTCGAGATCGAGGTCCACAACTGTCCCACCGAGGCCTGGTCGGACGGAGCCCAGGCGCTCACGCCCGAGATGTTCGAGGATGCCATGCGCCGTATCGCGCTCATCCGCGAGGCCGTCACCGCGGAGGTCTAGATGCCCGCATTCATCGAGAAGCGCATCGGCATCGTCGGCCTCGGCCTCATCGGCGGCTCCTTCGCCAAGGCATACTCCGCGGCGGGCTGGGAGGTCTTCGCGTGGAACCGCACGCATTCGACGGTCGAGCTCGCGCAGATCGAGACGATCGAGGGCGAGCTGACCGATGATGTCATCCCCACATGCGAGCTGATCATCCTGGCAAGCTATCCCGCCGCGAGCATCGCATGGCTCGAAGAGAAGGCGCCCCTCATCTCCGAGGGGGCGATCGTCATCGATACCGTCGGCGTCAAGCGCGCCATCGTAGAGGCGTGCTCGGCGATCGCCTCCGAGCATCCCTTCACGTTCGTCGGATGCCATCCCATGGCCGGAACCCAGTTCTCGGGCTTCGCCCACGCGCGTGCGAACATGTTCCGCAACGCGCCGCTCGTCGTGGTGCCGCCCGAAATGGACGACTTCGAACGCCTCGACGTGCTCGAGCGGTTGAAGGCCCTGCTCGAACCCTGCGGATTCGGCAGCTTCACCTTGAGCTCCGCTGAAGAGCACGACCGCATGATCGCCTACACCTCGCAGCTCGCGCACGTGGTCTCGAACGCGTATGTGAAGAGCCCGACCGCGCAGAAGCACAAGGGTTTCTCCGCGGGATCCTTCAAGGACCTCACGCGCGTCGCACGCCTCAACGCGACCATGTGGACCGAGCTCTTCCTCGACAATGCGGACTATCTCTCCGATGAGATCGGCTTCATTATCGACAGCCTGCAAGCCTATAAGGACGCCATCGACGAGGGCGATGCCGAAAGGCTGCATGACCTGCTCTCCGAAGGTGACCGCCTGAAGAGGGAGAGCGAGAGCCGATGACCTCCCATACGGTACATGTAGCCCCTTCCTCCGGCGCCTACGACGTGGTCGTCGGCCCGGGGATCCTCGACGAGGCGGGAAAGCGCCTCGCCCCGCTCCTCCCCTCGACGAGCGCCTTCATCATCAGCGATTCGAACGTCGCCCCGCTCTATCTCGAAAGGCTCCAGGCGTCGCTCGCAGCGGCGGGAATAGACGCGCCCCATGCGGTCTTCCCCGCCGGGGAGGCCTCGAAGAACCTCTCCACGCTCTCCGACCTGCTCGAGGCCATGGCGATGGCGAGGCTCACGCGCTCGTCCGCCGTCATCGCGCTCGGAGGCGGCGTGACGGGCGATATGGCGGGCCTTGCCGCCGCGCTGTATATGCGCGGAATAGCCTATGTCCAGGTGCCGACGAGCCTCCTCGCCATGGTCGACTCGTCGGTGGGCGGCAAATGCGCCGTCGACCTCGCCGCCGGCAAGAATCTGGCCGGAGCGTTCCTCCAACCCCTCGCCGTGCTCGCGGACACCTCGACGCTCCAAACGCTCGACGGATCCGTCTTCTCCGACGGATGCGCCGAGATCGTGAAGCACGCCGTGCTCGCCGATTCCGAGCTCTTCGGGCAGCTCGAAACCGAGCCGCTCGCACGGGAAGGCGAACCCGGCCTCCTCGCCTCGGTCATCGCACGCAACGTCGATATCAAGCGCAGGTTCGTCGAGGCGGATGAGCGCGAGCAAGGTCGGCGCAAGCTCCTCAACCTCGGCCATAGCATCGGCCACGCCATCGAGGCCGCCTCCGGCTACACGCTCGGACATGGCCATGCTGTCGCCATGGGCCTGTGCGCCATCGCCCGCGCCTCCGAGAAGGTCGGCTGGGCAGAGCAGGGCATCGCAGACCGCATCGAAGCCGTCGCAGCCGCCCACGGCCTTCCCACCGAAAGCCCCTATCCCGCCGACGACCTCATCAGCTATGCGCGCCTCGACAAGAAGTCGGAGGCGGGCGGCATCACCCTCGCCATTCCCGAGCGCATCGGGTCCGCTAGCCTGCGCTTCGCCGGCTTCGACGAGTTCTCCGAGCTGATCCGCCTGGGGGTCGCATAGATATGGATGCACGTCTCGAACCGCGGCAGCTGACCGGCTCCATCCGCGCCATCCCCTCCAAATCCGAGGCGCACCGTGCGCTCATCTGCGCCGCACTCGCCGACTCCCCCACCCGGATCGTCTGCCCGGGATCATCCGACGATATCGATGCCACGATCGGGTGCCTCGAGGCGCTCGGAGCGAGGATCGCACGCACATCGGAGGGCTTCGACGTAGAGCCGATCTCCCGTGATGCCGCGCATGCGCCCGTGCTCGATTGCCGAGAGTCGGGATCCACGCTTCGCTTCATGCTCCCCGTCGCCGCAGCCCTCGGGTCCGCCGAGCTCACGGGAGCGGGGCGCCTCTCCAAACGGCCGCTGAAACCGCTCGCCGATGCGCTCCGCGCGCACGGAGCCTCCGTGGGCAGCGACGGCGATCTTCCGATGACGGTATCGGGGCCCCTGCACGGGGGCATGTTCGAGCTTCCCGGCAACGTCTCGTCCCAATACATCACGGGCATCCTGCTCGCAGCCCCGCTCATCCCCGAACCCGTCTCCATCCGCGTGTCGGAGCCCATCGAATCGCAGCCCTATGTGGCGCTCACGCTGCGCGCCCTGAGCTGCTTCGGCGTCGAGTCCGAGATCCTCCACGAGGAGGGGTTCACCTGCTACCGCGTCAAACCCGGCGCGAACTTCCGCTCCCCGGGCACCATAACGGTGGGAGGCGACTGGTCCAACTCATCGTTCTGGCTCGCGGCAGGCGCGCTCTCGAGGGAAGGCGTGCTCGTCGAGGGCCTCGAGCTCGCCTCGAAGCAGGCCGATCGCGCCGTCATGGGTGCGCTCACGCTCTTCGGGGCGCATGTGCTGCGCGCGACCGGCTCGACGGCCTCGCGCTCGTCAGACCTCCGCGCGGCGACCATCGACGTGTCGAGCTGCCCCGATCTCGTGCCCGCCATCGCCCCGATCGCCGCCCTCGCGCCGGGCCGCTCGATCATCTGCGGCGTCAGACGCCTGCGGTTCAAGGAGTCCGACCGCCTCGCAAGCATCTCGTCCGCCCTGAACTCCCTCGGCGCGCAGGTGGAGGTCGCCGAGGACGCCCTCGTCTTCGATGGCGTCGAGCGATTCACGGGCGGAGAGGTCGACGCCGCGAACGACCACCGCATCGCCATGATGGCCGCCATCGCGGCGACATGCGCGGATGCCCCCGTGATCATCCACGGCGCAGAGTGCGTCGCGAAATCGTATCCCCGCTTCTTCGACGATTACGCCGAGCTCGGCGGATCGGTCATCTTGGAGGGATGATATGTCCTCAACCTTTGGAAGGAACATCCGCATCGGCGTCTTCGGCCAATCCCATGGCGCTGCCGTGGGATGCACGGTCGAGGGGCTGCCCGCGGGATTCGCCCCCGATATCGATGCCCTCACGGAATTCGTGAAGCGCCGCTCCCCGGGAAGGTTCCCCTGGGACACGCGCCGGACTGAGGACGATGCGCCGCACATCATCTCGGGCCTCAACGCGCGCGGCGCGACATGCGGGGCGCCGCTCTGCATCCTGGTTGAGAACGCCGACACGCGTTCCCATGATTACGAGAACCTCTCGTACGTCCCCCGCCCCGGGCATGCCGATTACCCGGCATGGGTCAAATGGGGCGGCGAGAACGACATCTACGGCGGCGGCCACTTCTCGGCGCGCATCATGGCACCGCTCACAGCGGCCGGCGGCATCGCGCTGCAGATCCTCGAGAAGAACGGCATCCGCATCGCTGCGCATCTCCTCGAGATCGACGGGCTTCGCGATGCGCCCTTCACCTGGTACGACGCATCGGCGGATGGGCTTGCCAGGCTCAGATCCGAGATGGACGCCCTAGCCGATGGGCGCGACTTCCCCGTGCTCGACACCAACACGGGCGAGGTGATGAAGCGCCGCATCCTCGACACGAAGGCCGAGCTCGACAGCGTGGGAGGAATCTGCGAATGCGTTGCCACGGGGCTTCCCGTGGGCGTGGGGTCCCCCCTCTTCGATAACCTCGAGTCGCAGCTCTCCCATGCCCTGTTCGGCATCCCCGCCGTCAAGGGCATCGAGTTCGGGGCGGGCTTCGCTACCGCCCGCATGCTCGGGAGCGAGAACAACGACCCCTACGAGATTCGCGACGGGCAGGTCGCCCTGAGGACCAACAATGCCGGCGGCATCCTCGGCGGTCTGTCGACCGGGGCTCCCCTGCGCCTCGCCCTCGCCTTCAAGCCCATATCGAGCATCGGCCGCGAGCAGGACTCGGTCGATCTGGTCGCCATGGAGCCCGCGAAGCTCTCGGTCCGCGGCAGGCATGATGTCTGCGCCGCCGTGAGGGCGGTTCCCATCGTCGAGGCCGTCTGCGCGCTCGTCCTGCTCGATGCCCTGGTCGAAGATTTCCCGATCGAGGTGTGACATGGCGGAACTCGGGCAGCTCAGAGAGCAGATCGACGCGGTCGACGAGGAGATATTCAGGCTCTTCGCGCAGCGCATGTCCATCTCCCTCCAAATCGCCGAAGCTAAGCGAGAGATGGGGAAAGCCGTGTTGGATCCCGCGCGCGAGCAGGAGAAGATCCGCTCCGCACGGGCACGGGTGCCGGAGGGGCTCGAAGATGAGGCCCAGGCGCTCATGGAGGTCCTGATGGCATCATCCCGACGCGTCCAAACCGAAGCGGCGGACGGAACCGAGGGACGGTAGGACATGGCGGTTTTCGGCCTTCTCGGAGAACATCTCGGTCACAGCTATTCCCCGCAGATCCACGAGATGCTGGGATCGGCGCCCTATGCCCTCTTCGAGAAATCTCCCCAGGAGGTCGAGGCCTTCATCCGCGAGGGCGCATGGGACGGCATCAACGTGACGATCCCCTACAAGAGGATCGCCGCCGCCCTCGCCGACGAGCGGAGCCCGCGGGTCGAGGCCCTCGGCGCCGCCAATACGCTCGTGCGCAGGCCGGACGGCACCATCTTCGCCGAGAACACCGATGTCATGGGCTTCGAGAAGCTGCTCGATGCCTTCTGCGCCGACAAGCTCGGGACGACGCCCCAAGAGGCGTTCTCGGGCAAGCAGGCCATGGTCCTGGGCACGGGCGGCGCCTCAACCGCGGTCGCCTACGTCCTCGAGAAGATCGTGGGCATGGAGGTCCGCTTCCTCTCCCATGCGGACCTGGACTTCTACCGGGACTTCGATGCCCGGCTGTGCCTGGATGCGTCGGATACCGCCCTGCTCGTCAACACGACGCCGGTGGGCATGGCACCCAACTGCCCCGAAAGCCCCGTGGAGCATTGGCTGCTCGGACCCGAACCCCATGGCATGAACAGGCTCATGGGCGTCATCGACATCATCTACAACCCGCGCATCACGGGTCTTTGCTTCAACGCGCACTCCAAGCAGATTCCCTGGGCAAGCGGCCTCGACATGCTCGTCTGGCAGGCAGTGCATGCGAGCGAGCTCTTCCAGGGAAAGCCCATCGATGCCGACGCGGCGCGCCGGGTCATCGACTCGATCGGCAAGCGCATGTTGAACATCGCACTCATCGGCATGCCGGGATGCGGCAAATCGACCACGGGACGCGAGCTCGCCGACATGCTCTCACGTCCGTTCGTCGACCTCGACGACGCCTTCGCCGAGCGCTATGGGCGCACGCCTGCCGAGGTGATCGAAAGCCGGGGCGAATGGCCGTTCAGGCAGCTCGAGTGCGAGGTGCTTCGCGAATACGGCGCAAAATCGGGCCTTGTCATCGCCTGCGGCGGCGGCGTGGTGAGGAACAAGCACAACGGATATGCGCTGCTCCATCAGAACTCGAGCATCGTCTTCCTCGACAGGCCGCTTGAAGAGCTGGCGACCGATGGCCGACCCCTCTCGAAGAGCGTGGGTGTCGAGGCGCTGTACCGGCAGCGGATCGGAGACTACAGGTCGTGGGCCGATGTCATCGTCTCCTCGACCGGTTCGCCGCAAGGCGACGCCGACGCCGTACGGCAGGCACTTGGAGTCTGATCTTCACGGCAGTCGAACGCACCGCTCGGCAAATACTATTTAACTCTCGCCCTTTCCGTCCCTATCCTTGGACTTGGAGTCAACTCATGGATGGAGGGACCCTCGATGGCGCCTCGCAAAAGAGCAGAGCAGATCATCTCGGCAATCGGAGGCAGGGAGAATCTCCGCGCCTGCGGCATCTGCGCCACGCGGTTGAGGATCCTGGTGCACGACCTGTCGGCGGTGAACCTGGAAGGGCTCTCGAGCATCCACGGCATCCTGGGCGTGTTCAAGAAGGGCATCTACGGCCTCGAGCTCGTCCTCGGCCCGCGCCTCGTCACCGATGTGTCGAACAGCATCTACGAGATGACCGGCATCCGCTCGTCCGCCGACGAGCTCGCCGGGTTCAACACCCCCTCCGAAGGTCCCGCCATCAGCGTCAAGGTGAACGACGCGACCGCAGCAGAGACTCAGGAGCCCGCCGCGGAGCCCGCGCCCCCGGAGGATGCCTCCGACGATGAGGATGCCGCCACGATCGGCGAGCTGCTCCAATCCATCGAAGAGGACGATGGCGATGATGGGGACGAACTGGG
>CAMOLV010000073.1 GCA_946619045.1 uncultured Coriobacteriales bacterium
CCGGCGGCAAGGCCGATGCACGCGCAGGTCCAGAGGCCGGCCGCGGTGGTGAGGCCGTGAACCTTGTTGCGGTCGCCCACGATGATGGTGCCTGCTCCGAGGAAGCCGATGCCGCTGATGACCGCAGCGCCCAAGCGGAACACATCGCCCTGCATCTCGGGATACATGACCTTGATGTACTGGCTGATGATCATCGTCATGGCCGATCCCATGCACACCATGGCATGGGTGCGCACGCCGGCGCCCTTGTTCCTGTCGCGACGGTCGATACCCAGCAGCACGCCCACGGCAACCGAGAGGAGCACCCTCACGAGAATCGATCCGAACGAGAGGTCGGCAACCCAAAGCTTGAACTGTTCCCAGAATGCCATGTGGCCGCTTCTTCCTTAAGATGCGGATTCTATAGCAACCTATTGTAGGCCAGCGAGCGCGCACGGGTTGCTCGAAGACGGCAGACGGACGTTCCTACTCCTGCACCTTCATCGCGAGCGCGAGCGAGACCTTGCGGATCCGCATCACGTGGACGATCGCGACCACCGCGTAGGCCACGATGCCGATGCCCACGATCTCGGCCATGAGATGGGCCGGGTACTCGATCACGAAGTTGCCCGAGTAGTTCGCCAGCATGACCGGCACGAGCCAATCGATGAAGCGCTGGACGAGGGGCAGGCACGCGACGAGCGACACGAGCACCGTCACCGAGATCGCGCGGATGTAGAGGTTGTCGATCTCGCGGTCGCGGTAGCCGAAAACCTTCATGTAGCTGATGGCGCGGGCGCTGCGGTCGATGACCGTCTTGGTGAGCAGGTAGATCAGCACCAGGTAGATAGGCACGACCATCCAGACGATCATGGTCATGACGGATCCCATGGAGTCCTCCATCTGATCGGCCATCGACATCATCTTGTCGGGCGTGATCTCAGAGGCAACCCAGCGCTCGTCGAGCGGAAGCTCCGCATCGGAGGCGATGCCGTTGTAGAAGCCCTCGTCGTTCCCGAAGAGCTCGTTGAAGTCGTCGAGCGTCATATAGACGTTCATCGTGGTGCCGTTTCCGCAGCTATCGGCCATCGTGATCTCGTAGGTGTCGTTGGTGAAGCGGTCGGTGAACGTGGCAGCAACTCCCGGCTCGAGCCCGCACTTCTCCACCAGGCCCTCGCCCACGAGCACCGAACCGGGCTCCACATCGAGATCAGTCCAATAGCGCGATCCGGGTTGGATGCCGTAGACGGTCACATCCTCCATGCGGTCGGCGCGGACACGTGGGACCGACAGCGTCGCCATGGCGAAGTACTCGATCTGGCCGAGCTGCGCATCCGTGAGCTCGGTCTGGTTGACCGGGTCCTCGAGCTCGCCATCCACCGCCATGAGGTCGTCGAGCAGCTCCTCGAGACCGTCCAGATGCTCGTCGTCGAGCCTATGCATCTGGCGATGGAAGGTATCCGCCGTCTCGATGATACGCGCGAGCTGCTCGTCGGTCGCATCGCCAAGGTCGATATCGGCGGCCGCCGCAAGCATGCGCACCGTGGCGAGCAGCACGGGATCGTCCGGATCAACCTCGTGGTCGATGCTCTCCTCGATGGCATCCTCGATCTCCGCCGGCAGCTCCACCTGGGCATCGTCGCCGGAGAGCTGGCCGTAGTCGATGCCCAGCTCGTCGAGCTGGTCTCCCAGGCTGTCGAGCAGGTCGAGGTCGAGCACGTCGTAGGCGGGATCGGTCGTGAGCTCCCATGCGGCCGCCCACGCGCGGCGCTCCTCCTCGGTGCCGTCCACCACGAGCCGGTCCTTGAGCACGTAGAGGTGCTCGGCGGGAACGTCGTCGGCCATGAGCGCGGCATTGTAGCTCACGATGGGCAGCATGCAGAGACCGAGCAACAGCAGCAGGCTTCCGAACAGGATGCCCACGAAGAGCGTGGCGAAGTGGCTCGCGTTGCGGAAGAACACGCGCAGACGGAAGCGCAGGGCATACGGCAGGCTCTCGGGAAGCGCTGGCCCGCCGCGGCGCGCCTTGCGGCTCGCCTCATGGCGCAGGAACTGCAGCGGCGTGGCGCCGAGCTTGCGCACCAGACCGAGCCACGTGATGATCACGAGCACCGCGAATGGAAGCACGGAGGTTATGGCGAACACCTCGGGATGGAAATGGTACTCGTAGGGCGGGATGCTATAGGAGTTGTAATAGAGGGCCTGCATGGGACCTCTGAGCGCGGTGAGGCCGATCGCGTTTCCGCAGATGATGCCCGCAAGGCCGATAACCGTGGGCAGCACCATGTAGTGGCGGATGAGCTCGCGCTTGCGATACCCGCTCGCGAGCAGCGTCCCGATGACCGCCGATTCCTGCTCGATGGAGGCATCGGTGAGCACCACGAAGACGAACGCCATCACCACGACGAGCACCATCATGAGCACCTCCCACATGCCCATGTCGTCCTTCACGTCGTCGGCGGCGAAGGTGAGGCCCACGTTGTTCTCGGCGTCGATGAGGTTGGTCACGGTGACGTCGCGGTCCACCAGCATGTCCACGATGTCCTCCTCGAGGGAGACCCTGCCGGGCAGGTCCATGGCCCGGTCATCGAGCAGCACCGCGTAGGTGAAGATCGAGGCGTCGCCCACCAGGCGCTCGTACGCCTCGTCCGAGATCTGCGCCACGGTGAACGTGACCGCATTGAACATGAAGTCGCCGCTCGATTTGTAGGTCACCACGTAATCGGAGAGGGTCATGATGCCCACAAGCTCGAACTTCTCGCCCACCACCTGCACGGTATCGCCCACCTCGAGGCGATGGTTCGAGCAGAACACGCGGTCGAGCGCGATCTCGCCGTCCGCCTCCGGCGCGCGCCCCTCGGCGTAGACCACCTGGTCGATATCCTCCCCTCGGTTGCGATACAGGCGCACGGTCATGGCGCGCGTATCGCCCGGCACCTCGAAGGCCACGTCGCGCGAGAAGTTCTCGAACACGGTGCAGCCGTAATCCTCGATGGCGGCGATGTCGTCATCGTCCATCTCGTACATCGTGGTGAGGTAGAAATCCTCCACGTTGTAGCGCTCGCGCATGCCCTTCAGGATGTCGTCGATGCTCGCAGCCGAGGCGAGAAAGCCGCTCGTGAACGCGGTCGCGAGGGCCATGAGGATGAAGATGCCCAGATATTTGCCCAGATTATTCTTGAGGTCGCGCGGAAGGCGCTTGGAGAGCGGTGCCATACGCGCCCCCTACCAGGTAATCTCGGAGACAGGCAGGATGTGCGCGTTGGGCATATCCTCCACAAGCGCGCCGTCGCGCAGGCGCAGGATGTGGTGGCTCATGTGGCGGATGGCGTCGTTGTGCGTGACGATGACCATGGTGCAGCCGTACTCGCGGTTGATGCGCTCCATGAGCTCGAGGATCTCCTTGGAGGTCTTGTAATCGAGCGCGCCCGTGGGCTCGTCGCACAGCAAGAGGCTCGGGTTCTTCACCAGCGCGCGGCCGATGGCGCAGCGCTGCTGCTGGCCGCCCGATACCTGGTTGGGGAACTTGTTGCGGTGCTCCCAGAGGCCGAGCGACTTGATGAGGTCGTCGATGGGAAGCGGATCTGCTGAGAGGAACTGCGTGACCTCGATGTTCTCGCGGATGGTGAGGTCGGGCACGAGGTTGTAGAACTGGAAGATGAAGCCCAGCTCGCGGCGGCGGTACTCCACGAGGTCGCGATCGCGGAGCTGCGTGATGTCGGTCTCCCCCACCTTGATGGTGCCGGAATCAGCCGGCTCGAGGCCGCCCACGAGGTTCAGGAATGTGGATTTGCCCGAGCCCGACGGTCCGAAGAGCACGCAGATCTCGCCCTTCGCGACCTGCGTGGTGATGCCTTTGAGCACCTCGACCTGCATGTCGCCGCTGCCGTAGCTCTTGCGCAGATCGGTGATGGAGAGAAACGCGCTGTCGCCCATGAAAGCCTCCTGTTGATAAAAGTTTGAATAGGATAACTCTAGGCGTTGGCGCACATGTTAGCAAGGGTTTACTTTGTGGAGAAGAGCATCGTCGAAAGAGCCTCTCCCCTCGCCCGCAGGCAACCGATTGCGCCACGGAGCGCCCCTATCGTGACAAGAGGCTGACACGCGGTCATCAAGTCGATTACTATAATCGTGCGGGATTATGGCGCATCACCGAATTGCCGTGCAACATCAGCGTATCTTTGGGGGAATTCTCTATGACCACCGTCCAGATCGCAACCGCCATCCTCGGCCTGCTCGCCGGCATCGGCATCTTCCTCGTCGCGTGCTCCATGCTGAGCCGCAACCTCGAGACCGCCGGCTCGAGCAAGCTGCGCCACCTCTTCGACGGCGCTTCCAAGAACAAGCTCCTCGGCGTGGGCATCGGCACGCTCACCGCCGCCGCCATCCAGAGCTCTGGCGCCACCACGGTCATCGTCATCGGCTTCCTCAACGCCGGCATCATGTCGCTCGTGCAGGCAGCCACGGTCATCTTCGGCGCCAACATCGGTACCACGGTCACCGGCCAGATCGTCGCCTGGGGTATGTCGGGCGGCGACGGGATCTCCACCACCGTGATCTTCTCGGGCCTCGCCGGCATCGGCGCGTTCGTCTCCACCTTCGGCAAGTCCGACCGCGCCAAGACCGTGGGCGGCATCCTCACCGGCTTCGGCATGCTGTTCGTGGGCCTCGAGCTCATGGGCAGCTCCATGGAGAGCTTCGCAGACTACGAGCCCGTCCGCGCGTTCCTCGCCAGCATCAACAACCCGATCCTGCTCGTCGTGATCGGCGCCGTGCTCACGGCCATCATCGAGAGCTCCTCGGTCATGACCTCCGTCGCCATCGCCATGATCATGGCGGGCCTCATCACCTTCGCGCAGGGCGTCTACATCACCATGGGCTCCAACATCGGCGCCTGCATCGTGTCGCTGCTCGCGAGCATGGCGGGGTCGCTCAACGCACGCCGAGCCCCGGTCATCAACCTCACCTTCAACATCGGCGGCGCCATCGTCTTCCTTGCCCTCGACTTCCTGCTCAACATATTCGCGGGAGTGGGCATCGGAACGCCGTTCGAGATCCTGTTCCCCGGTGCCCCGCAGATCCAGCTCGCCATGTTCCACACGGCGTACAACATCGGCAAGGTCATCATCGCCCTGCCCCTCACCGAGGCGATCGTCGCCTTCGCCGAGCGCGTCGTCCCCGATGGCGCCACCGGCGAGCATGCGGGACAGACCGGCAAGCAGCACACGTACTACATCAGCGACGCCCTGTTCGCCACTCCTCCCATCGCCGTGCAGCAGACTAAATTCGAGATCATCAACATGGCCGACATCGCTATGCGCAACGCCAAGATCGCGCTCGAGATGGCCCGCACGCTCGACTTCTCTCGCCGCGAGGAGTTCGACGAGAACGAGGAGGAGCTCAACTATCTCAACCGCGAGCTCGCGCGCTATATGGCCCGCCTGTTCGGCGAGCAGCTCTCCGAGTACGACCGCGAGTACCTCTCGCATGCGCTCCACTCGATCTCCGACCTCGAGCGCGTAGGCGACTACGCCACCAACATCGTGGAGTACGCCGAGAAGCTCTCCCTGGAGGAGCACACCTTCTCCGAGGAGGCGCAGAACGAGATCGCGATGCTCGAGGAGTTCATCGAGAAGCTCTATGTCCAGGTCATGCACGCCTACGTGATGAAGGACGAGGAGTCCTACGCCAACGCCAAGGCCGCCGAGGCCGCCATCGACCTCGTCACCGAGCAGATGGCGCAGAACCACGTGGGACGCGTGGCGTCCGGCGTCTGCTCTCCCGAGGTCGGCTCGCACTACATCGGCCTGATCTCCGACGCAGAGCGTATCGGCGACCACTTCTACAACCTCACCAAGGCGCGCCGCGGCCTCCAGCCCTAAGCTGCAACTTCGGCTATCTCGAATTATTCGGCCTGCCGGGCCCCTATGAGTTGGACGCGTGCCCCAGCACGTCGAAACGATCGACGCGCATGAGGATCTGCTCGATGTCGAGGACGCCCCAGAGCATACCCACCGGCCGTCCGTTCTCGTAGATGCGCAGGTTGCGATAGCCGCTGCCACTGCGCAGGCCGAACCACTCCATGCGCTCGATATCCTTGTACACCACGTGGATGTTGCTGCCCACGAAGGGCGTGATGTCCATGAAGTCGCCGTAGACGGACACGCGGTAGCGGCGCATACCGGCCCACATCACGAACATGACGGCGATGAAGGCGACGAAGAACGAGATGACCACCGTGGAATTCGCGTTGAACACCCGCACGGTGCAGAGCCAGGAGAGGATGATGCCCACGATGGCCATGAAGAACATGGCGATGATGATGGCGCGCGAGAAGGACGCCTCGACCATGAAGGTGTCATGATGGCTGTGATGACGCTCGGAGATGCCTGCGGCGCTGCTCATCGCCTCGAAGAATGCGGCGATGATGGGGATGACGATCGCAACCAGCATGAGGGCGTACAGATTCAATGGAAGGCCCTCCCCTCTCGCTCCGTCATTCCCGCAAACCGAAAAAGCAGCTATTCCCTCATTGAACACACTACATGCCAACCAAAAGTCAAAAAATGACGAACTGGCGAACGGGCGCCCTGACCGCCTCAACGGCAGGGCGCCCCCCATCAATGTCCTAAAACCTGGTTGCGAAAGGTAAATGTACTTAAATACCTCGCATTTTATGCAAATTTTGCAACAAGCGCGGTCAGCATGTCCACGGTCTTCTCGAGGCTCGGCACCGGGACGAACTCGCGGACGGAGTGGTAGTTGTAGCCGCCGGTTGCCAGGTTGGGGCACGGCAGGCCGCGGAAGGTGAGCTGCGCGCCGTCGGTGCCGCCGC
>CAMOLV010000074.1 GCA_946619045.1 uncultured Coriobacteriales bacterium
GGTCGCGAACCCGCGGCGGTTGAGCAGGAGCACCGCCTTCTCGCCGCGCTCGGCAACGCCCTTGAGGGCCGCGACGAGCTCCGCCGAGAAGATCGAGCGGGCGCCGGCGCGGAATCCGGCGGCCATATCGACGACCGTCACCTTGGGAAGCTGCGCCGTGCCCGGACGCTCGGGCATCTCGACGCGCGTCCAGCGCACGCCGCGGAAGGCGCCGGCACGGCAGCGCTCGAGGCTCTCGAGCGAGGGCGTGGCAGAGCCCAGCACGAGCGCTGCGCCACGCTCCCGGGCAAGCTGAGCTGCGAGCTCGCGCGCATGGTAGCGCGGCGCGGAGTCCTGCTTGTACGACCCCTCGTGCTCCTCGTCGATGATGATGAGGCCCACGTGGGACAGCGGCGCGAAGAGCGCCGAGCGCGCGCCGACGACCACATGCGCCATGCCCTGGCGCACCATATCCCACTGGTCGAAGCGCTCGCCCGTCGAGAGCCGAGAGTGCAGGATCGCGACGTCGTCGCCGAAGCGCGAGCGGAACCTGCCCACGGTCTGCGCGGTGAGCGAGATCTCGGGCACCAGGACGAGGGCCCCCTTCCCCTGCGCCCGCACGCGCTCGATGGCATCGAGGTAGACCTCGGTCTTGCCCGAGCCCGTGACGCCGTCGACGAGCACCACATCGCCGCAGCCGGCAGTTACGGCATCGTCTATGGCCGCGAGCGCATCCTGCTGCCCGCGCGTGAGCCTCTCGGGGCGGGCGGCCCTGGCGCTTGAGAGGGTCGTGGCCTCGCCGCCGCGCACGCGGCGCCGTGCGGTGCAGGCGACGACCCCGCGCTTCTCGAGGGATTTGACGGCGGCTCCCGAGGCCCCGATGAGGGCCGTGAGCTCGGCAAGGCGCATGGGTCCTGCGGAAAGGGCCTCGATGACCTGCCTCTGGCGCGAGGCGGTGGCGGCAGGCTCGTACGATGCGTCGACGAGCTCGACCCAGCGGTCGTCCACGGCGCCAGCGCGCTCGTTGACGAGCTCCCACGGGGCGGCATCGTCGGCACGCGTGACCTTGACCTTCTGCCCCGGAGCGAGGAACGGCCGGACCGCCTCGGAGAGCGGGCATGCGTACTCGCGTGCGATCCACGAGATCGCCCGGGCCGCAGCCTCGTCGAACGCGGACGGGGCGAGCACCTGGCGGATATCGAGGATCTTCTCGGGATCGACGCCCGATGGCGCATCTTCGGAGACCCCCATCACATAGCCCACGGCGGCGCGGTGCGAGAAATCCACGAGCACGGTCGCACCGACGGCGACCTCTCCCGCCAGCTCGGGCGGGATGCGATAGCCGTATGCGCCGTCGAGCGCACGCGTGGGTATGTCGAGCACGATGCTTGCGAAAGCCATGGGGTCTCCCGTCGGAATAGCTGCGTCCTAGTGTACCCCGACCTGCGGACGCTCATGCGCGCTGATAGAATGAACTCGGAGGCGAGGAGGTTCCCATGGCGTCGAGCGTCGGATATCTGGACTATGTCCTCGACCTGCTGGCGGATGTGCCGGAGGTCGCATATAGGAAGATGATGGGCGAGTACCTGCTCTACGCGCAGGGGAAGCTCTTCGGCGGCATCTACGACGACCGGTTCCTGGTGAAGGACACGTTCGCATCGAGGGCCGTGCTCCAGATCGAGGAGATCCCCTACGACGGCGCCGCGCCCATGCTGCTGGTCGACACCGAGAACGCGGAGACGATCGCCTCGCTCGTGCTCGCGATGCTCGACGAGCTGCCTGCCGGCCGGCGATAGCGAGATCGATTTCGACATCCTCCTTGACTATGACGTTACGTTATAGTTCACACTGTCCTCGAGAGGAGGCGTGAAGATGGGCGATGGCGGCTATTCGCCGGCGCAGCTGGCGGCCATGAGCGGCGTGAGCGTGCGCACGCTGCACCATTACGACCGGATCGGGCTGCTCGTGCCGAGACGGCTCGCGAACGGCTACCGCAGCTACAGCAGCGCGGACGCCGCGCGCCTGCAGCAGATCCTGATCTTCAGGAGCTGCGGGATGGAGCTCTCCGAGATCGCCCGAACGCTCGACTCCCCCGCCTTCGACGCAGCGCATGCGCTCTACGCGCATCTCGAAGAGCTCAACCGCAGACGAGATGCGCTCGACGCGCTCATCGCGAACGTCGAGGAGACCATCATGCATATCGAGGAAGGGATACCCATGGCAGACGAGAAGCGCTTCGAGGGGATCAAGGCGAAGGCGATCGGCGATAACGAGCGTGCGCACGGCGCCGAGGCGCGCACGCGCTGGGGCGATGCCGCCGTCGATGAGGCCAACGAGAGGCTCGGGGCCATGGACGAGGAAGCGTGGAACGATATGGAGACGCTCACCGAGGATATCAAGGCGCAGCTCAAGGCTGCGATGGCGGCCGGCGACCCCGCCGGCGCGGAGGCCGAGAAGCTCGTCCGCATGCACGCGCGTTGGCTCCAGATGCACTGGGGCGCGGGAACCTATACCCCCGAGGCGCATCGCGGCATGGGAAAGATGTACACCTGCGACGAGCGCTTCACCGCCTACTACGACGATGCCTGCGGTGCCGGTGCCGCGCGGTTCCTCTGCGATGCGATCGAGGCGTGGGCGTAGGCGCCGCAGGGGGCGCTCCGCAAACCCGCCCCTAGCGCTTCGATTCCGCGAACGCGTACGCCTCGCCGAGCCATGAGAGCAGCTCGTCGTCGACGTCCTCGAAGCTTCCGATGACTATATGCGTCGTCCATCTGCCCGGATACGGCTCGGTCAGCACGGCAACCCGTTCGGACTCCAGAGGATGCGGAAGGCCCAACGTCACCACGAGATAGGGGTTGGGCAGCTCCGCCTTCCTCTTCACGCGGGCGAACGAGACGCACGCGAAGACATGGCGGTTGAAGAAGGTGATCTGGGTTTTCTGAACCCGCCTCCCCGCATCGGGATAGAGCCCATGCAGGCAGGTCTCGAAGGCCTCGTACAGGGGAAGGGCATCTTCATGCCCCTCGAAGAACGCCGGCACGTCGGAGTCGATCATGAGCGGAGCACCTTCTCCATCGGCCTTCCCTTGGCGAGCTCGTCGACCAGCTTGTCGAGCTGGCGCATCCGCCTGGTCATCGGATCCTCGATGGTCTCGACCCGGACACCGCACACCTTCCCGGCGATGAGCTCGGAGGCGGGGTTGTACTCGGGCGCCTGCTCGAGGAACGCCCCGTAGCTCGCATCCGATGCCATGAGCGCATCGAGCTGCCCCACCGTGTATCCCGTAAGCCAGCAGGTAGCTTCGTCGAGCTCCGCGCGCGTGCGGCCCTTCCGTTCCACCTTGTCCGCAAGCGCTCGGTATACGGCGGAGAAGGGCATCTCGAACACCGATTTCCTGGGCATGGCACGCTCCTCGGTCATGTATCCCGCGTCCTTGCCCCATTCTACGTTACGGACGGAGCCGCGCGGACTTCCACGGCAACGCCAATCCACCTGCGGAGGGAAGGACGATGCGATTGCGGTAGGATAGCCATAGAGCCATCCCTCCTACCGTTAGGAGACAGCCATGACCGACCGCGCACCGCTCCCGCCCGAGGACTACCTCGAGCCCGCATGCCTTCTGAACGGCATCCCCAACGGAGCCGACCCCGCCGTCAAGCCCATCCCCCAGCAGCGCGTCATCGAGAAGATGGACGAGTACATGAGCCGGCGCGACTACGCAGGTGCCGAGCGGCATCTGCTCTACTGGCTCGAGGAGGCGCGCGCCTGTCGCGACCTGCGCGGCCAGCTCATGGTCGAGGGCGAGCTCGTCGGCCACTACCGCAAGACGGGCGAGCGCGACAAGGCCCTCGCGCACGGCGAGGAGGAGCTGCGCCTGGTCGAGGTGCTCGGCTACGCCGACTCCATCAGCGGCGGCACCGCATTCGTGAACGTGGCGACCGCCATGAACGCCTTCGGCGAGAACGAGCGCGCCCTCGAGCTGTTCGGGCGTGCGCGCGCGGCCTACGAGGCGAGCCCCGCCACCAAGCCCGAGCTTCTCGGCGGACTCTACAACAACATGGCGCTCACCTGCGTGTCGATCGGGCGCTACGCGGACGCGCGCGAGCTGTACGACCTTGCGATCGAGCAGATGGGCAAGGTTGCGGGCGGCGAGCTCGAGCAGGCCATCACCTACCTCAACATGGCCGACGCCCTCGTGGCGGAGCGGGGCATGGAGCAGAGCGAGGACGCGGTCGAGGAGCTGCTCGATACCGCCTATGCGCTGTTCGATGCCACCTCGGCGCCGCACGACGGCTATTACGCCTTCGTCTGCGAGAAGTGCGCGCCGGTCTTCTCGTACTACGGGTACTTCCTCGCCGCGGACGACCTCACGGGCCGTGCGCAGGCGATCTACGCAGCCAACGGGGAGGCGGCGCGATGAGGGGGCTCGAGCTCGCCAGATCCTACTTCGAGGAATTCGGCCGCCCCATGCTCGAGGGGCAGTTCGCCGACGTGCTCCCCCAGCTCGCCGTCGGCCTCGTCGGCGCCGGCTCCGAGTGCTTCGGCTTCGACGACGGCATCTCGCGCGACCATGACTTCGAGCCCGGCTTCTGCATCTTCCTGCCCGGCGAGGACAATATCGACCGCCGCACCGCCTTCCTCATGGAGCGGGCATACGCCAAGCTCCCCAAGGAGTACGACGGCGCCGCGCGCTCGCTGATGGCTCCCGTGGGCGGGGCGCGCAGGGGCGTCATCCGAACCTCGGAGTTCTTCTCCGAGAAGATCGGATCGTCCGACGGCATGCTCACCCTGGGGCAGTGGCTCTCGCTTCCCGAGCAGATGCTCGCCGAAGCGACGAACGGCGAGATCTGGCTCGACAACCTGGGCGAGGTCACGGCGATCCGCGAGCGCATCGCGACGTGGCCCGAGGACGTGCGCCGCAAGAAGCTCGCGGGGCAGCTCCTGCTCATGGCGCAATCGGGGCAGTACAACTACGCCCGCTGCATGGCGCACGGGGAGGCGGCGGCAGCCCAGCTCGCCGTGTTCGAGTTCGCGCAGGCGACGATCTCGACGATCTTCCTGCTCAACAACGCCTACAAGCCGTATTACAAGTGGGCGTTCCGAGCGTTGCGCGCCCTCCCCGCCCTCTCGATCGAGGCGGAGCTGCTCGAGTGGCTCATCACCACGGGCAACGAGCCGGAGCAGGCCGAGGAAAAGCACGATGTGATCGAGGGCATCTGCGCGGACGTGATCGACGAGCTCCAGAACCAAGGCCTTACGCAGGCGATCTGCGGCGACCTCGAGAAGCACGCCTACTCGGTGAACGACTCGATCGCCGACGGCGAGCTGCGCAACGACCACATCCTCTCCGCGGTCTGATTCCTGCCAGGGGGACAGGTTCGCTGTCATGTTTCCTGCCAAGGGGACAGGTTTGCTGTCATGTTATTCGACTTGTTTCCCGCGCTGCACCGTTTGCGTTCGGTGTACTCCTTTCGCGAACGGGGTAGGTTTTTATCGCGAAAAGCGGTACCGTTCATAATCGGTGCGCTCCGTTCGCGAACGGAGCGGCACATGGAATCCGAGAAAGGCGGGCACCATGAAGATCTACGGTTTGCAGAAGATGACCCTGCTCGACTATCCGGGCCATGTGGCCTGCACGGTCTTCCTCGGCGGCTGCGACTACAGGTGCCCGTTCTGCCACAACTTCGAGCTCGCCGAGGGAACGGCGCCCGCCGTCATGGACGACGGGGAGCTCCTCGCGTTCCTCTCCAAGCGCACCGGGCTGCTCGACGGCGTCGCCATCACGGGCGGCGAGCCCACGCTCTCGAAGGGCCTGCCCGACCTTCTCGCCCGCATCCGCGAGCTGGGCTTTTCGACCAAGCTCGATTCCAACGGAGCCCACCCCGACGTGCTCGCCCGCATCTTGGAGGACGGCCTCGCGGACTATATAGCGATGGATATCAAGAACTCGCCCGCCAAGTGGGCGCAGACCGTGGGCCGCGAGCATGTGGACCTCGCCCCCATCCGCGAGAGCATCGCGCTCATCAAGACCGCCGCCCCGGATTACGAGTTCCGCACCACGGTGGTCGACCAGCTCCACGAGGAGTCCGATTTCCACGCCATGGGCGAGATGATCGCGGGTGCCAAGGCGTACTTCCTCCAGAGCTTCACCGATCGCGACACCGTGCCCTTCGCCGGCCTCAGCGCTCCGGCCCCCGAGAAGCTCCGCGCCTACGCGGAGATCGCACGCGCCTATGTGCCGAATGCGCAGGTACGCGGCGTAGATTGACGCCCCTTTGCCGCTCGCGGCGCATATGGTGCCAGAGACACAATATATTGTGTCTTCACCCGAAAATCGACACAATATCTCGGTACTTCTCCCACACAGTAGTGGTATTGTAGTTGGGCTTGAAAATACGGCAGCAACTACAACACATCGCATCTTTGGAGGAGACAGCATGTACCAGGTCGTTAAGCGCGACGGCGCAATCGCCGAATTCGACATCGCAAAGATCAGCTCGGCCATCGGCAAGGCATTCGACGCCTGCGGCAAGCAGAGCCACCCCAGCATCATCGACCTCATCGCCCTCCACGTGACGGCCGATTTCGATGCCAAGGTCAAGGACGGCAAGATCACCGTCGAGGAGATCCAGGACTCCGTCGAGAAGGTCCTCTCCGAGTCCGGCTACGCCGACGTGGCCAAGGCCTACATCCTCTACCGCCGCCAGCGCGAGAAGGTCCGCAACGTCAACAGCGCCCTGCTCAACTACAAGGACCTCGTCGACAACTACCTCAAGATCAACGACTGGCGCGTCA
>CAMOLV010000075.1 GCA_946619045.1 uncultured Coriobacteriales bacterium
CGACGCCCCATGCCCACTCCTGCTTGGTCTTCATCTTGCGGGTGATGTAGCCCCAGCCGGCGTAGTTGACGCCGCCGGAGAACTTGGCGCCGAGCTTCTTGGAGATGTCGACCATCTTCTTCATGTGGTCGAGAGCGGCGGCGCGGATCTCGGGGTCGGGCGAGATGGGGTTGGTCTCGAGGCCGAGCGTGGTGGTGGTGACGGGGATCAGGCCGGTCTTGTCGAGGAGCTCCTTGACCTGGTCGACGGGGAAGGTGTCGGGGTGTGCGACGGCGAAGTCGATGACCTCGAAGCCGAGCTCAGCGGCCTTCTCGACGATCCAGAGGTCCTTCTCGGTGAAGTCCTCCGCCCAGATGAACGTGTCGACGCCGAACTTGAATTTCCTCACGATGGTTCTCCTTCCAACACAGCTGTCTGCCAACTGGACCTACAAGCACATACGGTGAACTGGAGAAAAATGAAGACGTCCCTCTCAACATCTTCTACACGTTATCGAAAGCCAGTGTAAGCGATACGTAAGCTAAGCGCAAGGTTGCCACGGGCAATATTTAGACCTTAGGTCCCAAAACTGCAAAAAAGTCTTTCGTTTTACTTTCGTTTTATACCACAATTAGTTGCGGTCCGTTTTCGACCTTGGAAACAGCGTTTCGAACGTAGCTTTCGGGGTCGCGGTCGATGATCAGACGGTCGAGCTCCGAGAGCTCCGCGAACCTCACGAAGTTGTGCAGGCCGACCTTGGAGTAGTCCATCAGCATGATGCGCTGGCGCGCATGGCGCAGCAGCGTCGACTTCATCTCGGCCGCCACCTCGCTCTCGGTCATGAACCCCTGCTCCGCCGTGAAGCTGTTGGCGGCGAGGAAGACCTTGTCGGCGAAGATCTTCTCGACGAGCTCGAGCGAGAGGGGCCCGCTGCAGTAGTGGTGGTTGTAGCGCAGCGTGCCGCCGATGAAGACGAGCGTGGCGCCGGGCAGGCGCGAGTTGACGAGATTCGCGATGACGAGGTCGTGCGTGACGATGGTGATGCTGCGCTTGCTCTCGAGCTGCGAGACGAACTCGTAGGTGGTGGAGCCGGAGTCGACGATGATGGAGTCGCCGTCGCGCACCATGTCGGCGGCAGCGCGGCCGATCCTGCGCTTTGCGGCGACGTTGACGCTCATGCGGTCGTTGATGTCGGCGACGACGAGGGTGTGGTCGACAGGCAGGGCGCCGCCGTGGACGCGCTGGAGGCGGCCGCGGCGCTCGAGTTCGTTGAGGTCGCCGCGCGCGGTGACGGCGGAGACGTCGAAATCGGCGCAGATGCGGTCGACGGTGATCGACCCTTCCCGCTCGAGGATGCGCGCGATCTCGGCGCGGCGCTCCTCGACGCGGAAGACGCGCGGCATATCCTTCTCGACGTCCTGAGCCATGGCAACCACCTTCGATTGGCTTACGTTAAGACCACTATAGCAACGAATCGTAAGGAATCAACGGCCAATCGGCTTTCGTTTTTGCGAGTGGCAGAGGCCAAACATGACGCGACTTGGGTATCTGGATAGAAATTCTCAGATTATTGTCCAGATACCCAAGTTGCGTTGTTGCCAGCCGCAAAAAGAAGCCCGGCACGCGGGGTGCCGGGCTTAGAATGCGCTATCGGAGCTGGATTTAGAGCTCGTCCTCGTCATCCTCGAGGTTCTCGTTGATGAGGGCGGCGATAGCCTCGGGGTCGTTGGAAGCCTTGACCGTCTCGCGGAAGTCCTCCTGCATGAGCATGACGGCGACCTTGGAGAGCAGCTTGAGGTGGGTGGTGCCGGCCTCGGCGCCGGGAACGAGCAGGGAGATGGCGGTCTTGATCTTCTCCTCGTCCATGGTCTCCCAGTCCTCGATCTCGTTGGTGAACTTCACCACGATGACGGAGGCGGACTTGATGGCGTCGGACTTGGCGTGCGGGATGGAGAAGCCGTTGACCATGCCGGTGGAACCCTCTTCCTCGCGCTTGTGATACGCCTCGAGAACGGCGGCGGCGTCATCGGCGATGCCGAGCTCGACGGCCTTCTCGGACAGGAAGACGAGCGCCTCCTCGACCGTGGTGGCGGGGTTGTCGAGGAACACGTGGGATGCCTGCATGAAATCGCTCATGGTAGATCCTCTCTTGGGTGGGTCCCAGTCATAACGATGGGCTGGCCTGCTGCCATGCCTTTGCAATCCTAGTGTACACTATGGAAGGTTCGACGCTCCGTTATCTCTTGGAAGGATTCCTTCTATGGCATTTCTCACGCCTATCGTTGTCGGCGATATCATACTCGGCACCGCTATCGTGCTCTGGGTTGCCTACGTGGCGATCTTCCAGCGCAGGGAGATGGCGTTCAAGGGCGATTACAACGTCCTCGCCATGCTCCCTCCCCTGCTCTTCATCGGCTACGGCATCTGGTATCTGGTGACCAGCCCCTCGCCCGAGGCGGTGGCCGTGCTGCTCATCGCCATCGGCATCGCCGTGTACTTCGGCCTCAACGCCGGCGGCATCACCGAGAAGGGCATCGTCGGAATGGGCGGCATGGTGACCGAGTGGGAGCGCATCAAGGACATCTGGTTCCAGAGCACGCGCGACAAGAACCTCGCGATCATGTACACCACGCACGGCATGCCCGGCGTGCGCCACTTCCGCATGGTGGGCAACGACCGCAAGAACGTGTCGCGCTACATCAAGAAGTACTGGGGCAAGGCCCCGGCCGACAAGAAGCCCGAGTAGCGTCCTCTTAAAGCAGCCGAATGTCTGTGGGCCCGGCGAATACCGGGTCCATCTGTTGTGCTGAGCGAGCCAAAAACCCAGTGGTGCTGCAATCTCTTGGAAGAGCATTGTTTTAGGTGAAAATGACTGCATATTCTATCAAGTTTATGCAATTTGAATGAATTTATCTTCACCGCTGAATGCTTGCAACCCAAGAATTGCATCACCACTGGGTTTTCGACCGTATAAGGGCACAAAGAGGGGCGCCGCTTGATGACGGCGCCCTTCCTCAAGATAGGCAAAACCTAAAAAAAGCGCGATCGCACTAGCCCTCGTAGCGGGCGAGCAGGTCCTCGACCTCGGCGCGGGTGGCGAGGTTCGCCGAGAACGCGCTGGCGGATCCGGTGCAGCAGCCCATACGGAAGGCCGTCGCGTAATCGCCGCCGGTCTCGATGAGGCCCGCGATGAAGCCCGCGACCATGGAGTCGCCGGCGCCGACGGAGTTGACGAGCGTGCCCTTGGGGGCGGGGCCGGAGTGCACGGAGCCGTCCTCGGCCACGAGCACGGCGCCCTCCCCCGCCATGGAGACGAGCACGTTGCGGGCACCGAGCTCCTGCATCTTCTTGGCATACGGCACGACCTCGTCGCGCGTGGTGAGCTTGACGCCGAAGATCTCGCCCAGCTCGTGGTTGTTGGGCTTGACGAAGAGCGGCTTGTACGGGAGCACCTTCATGAGCAGGTCGCGCGTGGCGTCCACGACGATGTCGATGCCACGGCCCTCCATGCGGGCCATGATGCGCTCGTACATGTCGTCGGGCAGCGTGGAGGGGATGGAGCCGGAGATCACGAGGATGTCGCCCGCCTCGAGCTCGTCGAGCTTGGCGTAGAGCTTCTCGATGTCCTCGGGCTGGATGTCGGGACCGATGCCGTTGACCTCGGTCTCCTCCTTCGCCTTGGCCTTGAGGTTGACGCGGGTGATGCCCTTCTCGACGTGGACGAAGTCGCAGGTGACGCCGAACTCCTCGAGCATGCCCTCGAGCGCGGTGCCCGTGAAGCCCGCGGCGAAGCCGAGCGCGCGGTTGGCGTGTCCGAGGTTGCCGAGCACGATGGAGACGTTGACGCCCTTGCCGCCGGGCAGGATCTGCTCGTAGTTGACGCGGTTGACCTCGCCGAGCTTGAGGTCGTCGAGGCGGACGATGTAATCGAGCGCGGGATTGAACGTGACGGTATGGATCATGCTGCAACCTCCAAAGATAAACGAACCTACGTGCGGGGAACGGTGAACGTGCTAGTGATCCCAGTCGACATCGATGCCGTTTTCGGCGAGGAAGTCGACGACCTGGTGGTATCCGGGCATGGCCTTCTGGGCGCCGACCACGGTGGTGGCAAGCGCGCCGCTCGCGGAGGCGACGACCATGGACTCCTCGAAGGGACGCTCGGCCGCGAGCTCGGTGACGAGCGCGCCGAGATAGGCATCGCCGGCGCCGGTGGTGTCGACCACGTCGACCTTGAAGGACGGAACCTCGAGCACCTCGCCGTCGACGAGCGATGCGGAGCCCTTGGAGCCGAGCGTGATGACCGTGTGCTTGACGCCGCGCTCGGCGAAGAAGTCGAGCGCGCGGCGCATGCTCTCGGAGTCGACGGGGTTGATGCCGCAGAGCGCCTCGCACTCGGCCTCGTTGACGCAGAGGATGTCGAGGGCGGCATAAAGCTCGTCGGGAAGCTCGATGGCGGGCGACGCGTTCATGACCGTCTTGAGGCCCATCTCGTGCGCGAAGATGACCGACTTGACCGTGGTCTCGTAATCGCACTCGAGCTGGGTGAGCAGGACGTCGCCGGGCGACGCGAGGCCGCGCAGGGTGGTGCGCACGGTATCGAAGTTCATGCGCTGGTTGGCGCCCATGTTGACGATGATGCGCTTATCGTCGTCGGAGCGGATGATGAGCGCGGTGCCCGTGGGATAGTGGCGCGAGACGCTCACGTTCTCGCATGAGACGCCGTAGCGGACGAGCGAGGACACGAGGTCGCGGCCGAACGCGTCGGGGCCGACGCAGCCCAGCATGAGGGTGGGCGCACCCATGCGCGACGCGGCGACGGCCTGGTTGCCGCCCTTGCCGCCGGGGTTGGTGATGAAGCCTTTGCCGTGGACCGTCTCGCTGGCGCGCGGCATGCGGTCGCACTCGATGGACAGGTCGGCGTTGAGCGATCCGAAGACGATGACCTTGGACATTATTCCTCTCCCCCCTCGACGGGCTGTTCGGTTGCGGGCTGCGCGGCGTCGGCGGGCTTGGCCTCCGCCTCGCGATTGGCGCGCGCCTCGGCCTCGCGGCGTGCGCGGCGGCGCTCGTACTCCTCGGCGGTGAGCACGTCCTCGATGCGCAGGTTGACGCCTGCGACCTCGAGGCCGGTCATGCCGAGGACCTTCTCGACCACGATGCGCTTGGTGTCCTCGAAGACCTGCGGCGCGTAGGCGCCGTACTCCATGAGGATCGAGATGTTGACCTTGACGGCGTTGTCGGTGGTGACCTCGACGGTGACGCCCTGGGTGGCGGCGTCGACGCCGAAGGTGCTCTGGAAGCGGTTGAACCAGTTGCCCTTCATGCCCAGCACGCCGGGAACCTCGCGCATGGCGATGGCGACGATCTTCTCGATGACGCCGTTGGAGAAGGTGAGCGAGTCGTCGCTCTGGCGCTCCTCGTTCTTGGCAAGCTCGCCGGCGGGGACGTCGCCCTCGAGCGACTCGGCGGGGCCGTCCTCGGGGCCGGTCTCGACGGTCGTCACGGGCGCGTCGTCGGACGCGGGCACGAACTCGGCATCGGGCACGACCTCGGCCTCTTTGATCTCATCCATGATGATGCTCCTTATCGCGGATGCGGGTTGACGTTACTGGCGGCGCTCGGAGAAGAGCCGCTGGAGTGCGCGCAGGATCTTGGGATCGCCGTCGACCACCTGGCCGATGGCGACGCCGGTGACCACGAACAGCGTGATGACGAGCGTGCGCCACACGCCCACGACGAAGAGGAGGATCGCGGCGACGAGGCCGATGAGGCCGAAGATCACCGAGTTCTCATGGCCGGGGAACGTGCGCTTGAACCATGCGCCAGCCTTGCCGGCGGCCTTCGTGGGCGAGAAGGGCTCGCCTGCGGGAGCCTGCTGCGGTGCGGGAGCGGGCTGGGGTGCCGGCGCGTCCTGCTCGATGGTCGGCGTGGGAACCTTGAAATCGTCTGCCATGACTAGGCCTCCTGGTGGTTCTCGGTGTCGGGCGCTCCCTCAGGGGCGTGGAACGTGGTCATGTCGAGCGTGATCTCGCTCGTGGAGTCAGGCGCGGGAAGCTGCTCGGCGGCGGGCCTCGCGGCCTGGACCGTCTCGAAGACAGGGTCGTAGGCGGGCTCGGGGCCGGCGGTCGCGATGGCGGAGGTGACCTCCTCGGGCTCCTCGAACTCGATGCTGATCGACGAGATGTTGTCGCCGCAGACGGCGGCGAGGCCGGAGGCGAGGCGGGCGTGGAGCTCGTTGCCCTTGGCGAGCACGTCGACCGAGGTGCTGGGCAGCACGCGGGCGCGGACCTTGATGTTGTTGCGCCTGCGGGCATCGACGTCGACGCGCACGGTGGTGCAGGTGCCGTCCTCCTCGATGATGTGCGCGGCCTGGCTGGAGATGGCGTCGCGCGAGACGCTGATCTCGCCGCCGTCGACCGTGGTCACGATGATGTTCTTCTTGTTCTTGCGCGCGAAGATGGCGCGGAACAGCTGGATCAGGAGACCGACCGCCGCGATGCAGACCAGCGCCTCGAGCACGGCGAGGTAGTACCAGTTCTTGGTGATGAGGGCTGCAGCTTGCTGCTGCCAGGGGCCGACCCAGGGAAGCGCGAGCGCGACCAGCGAGAGCAAGCCGGCAAGCGAGAAGACGAAGAGGCAGAAGCGCTTGAACCCATTCATGCGAGACTCCTTCGACATGAGAACATCACCATGTGTCATGGCCACTCTTAAGGATACCCCAAACAGGTGGGATGGGTCCGCGGACAGCACCGCTTGTCGGCAGGGGGCGGGCTAATGTTGAGC
>CAMOLV010000076.1 GCA_946619045.1 uncultured Coriobacteriales bacterium
CGCCGATGGCATCGCGCACGCACTTCACGGCGTGGCCGGTGCCCAGGCGCTCGGTCTGCTCGACGAACTCGATGTCGGTCTCGTCCGCCAGCGCGGCGCGGACCTCGTCGGCACCGTGGCCGACGACCACGATGATGCGCTCGGCGCCGGCCTCGCGGGCGGCGTGGACGGGCCACCAGATGAGGGGCTTGCTCAGCAGCTTGTGGACGACTTTGGGATGGGATGACTTCATGCGTGTGCCCTCGCCGGCAGCGAGGATGATCGCATTGATGGGCATTGACCGCCTCCCGGTAATAGCGAATACGACAATCCGCCCGGGTGCAATTGTGGCTCGAATCGGCGGCATTACGATGATACCCCATAGGCGGTGGGGCCCGGCCGACAAAGATAGGCCTCAACACATGGCACATGCGGCGGATGCGCGGCTATTCGGGGTCCGAGGAACGAACACCGCAATTTAAAACCGCCTCTAGAAATACCCAGGCATGCTTCACCTGCGCAAACGCGGTTTCTATACTCGGAAGGTTGTTTTTAAACTGCGGTGTTCGTTCCTTGGGACCCGAATGGCGTGCCCCATTGCCCCAAACGGCCTGCTCCATGCTACAATCGTGTCTGCACGTTGGGGTATCGTCCAATGGTTAGGACATCGGTTTTTGGTGCCGAGTATGTGGGTTCGAATCCTACTACCCCAGCCACGAGCTTCCGCGCCTGGTGCTGCTTCCGCAGCCCGGGCGTTTTTTCTCCTGCAAGAATCCGGCATCGACCCCATACATGGAGCTATCGGGGGTTTTGCGCATAGTCCCATTTTTTATAATGCGCTCACCCTATACTCAAGCCGTTGAACTTGATTCGATAGGAGCGGCACGTGAACTCTCGCAACATCACAGGGACCATCATCTTCGTCATCGCGTTCGCAGCCGTCTTCAACCTGCTCGACTTCCTGTATATGACCTTCATCGCGCGCGAGGCGTTCTCCTTCACCTTCGGGCACAATGTCGCCTATCCGTGCATCATCGCGGTCGTGGCCTGCCTTCTCTCGTACTTCTTCGATCGCAGGAGGCGCGAGAAGGACGACGGCGCCGTGGCCGCCTCCGGGAAGCACGCGAAGCGCGGCAAGCACGAGCGGCAGGGCTAACGGCCCCGGCGCCTCCACGCCAGCAGGCAGAGCACGGTTCCCACAGCGAATCCCGCGCAATCTATGAGCACGTCGCCCACGACGCCGCAGCGTCCGGGCACGAATCTCTGGATCGTCTCGTCGATGCAGGGCACGGCGATGCCGATGGCGACCGCTGCCGCGAGCGCCTCACGGTCGAAGACCTTCCATGCCAGCAGAGCGAGCACCAGGTACTCCGAGAAATGCCCGCATTTGCGGATGAAGGTGTGCGCCGCATCCATATCGGCCACGCCGAGCGCGCGGATGAGGGGGCTCAGCAGTTCGAGGATAAGCCCGCTCTCCTCGGATGAGGCATCGCCCGGGACGAGCGAGTTTCCCCAGATGAAGAGCACCCACACGACGAGCGCGACGAGCCAGCCGCGCTTGGCGGAGCGGATCTTTGCGATGATCGTATCCATGATGAGGCGGCAGCGGTGCCCTTAGTTCGCGAATGCCGTGCAGATGGCGTCGAGCAGCGCAACGGCGTGCGTCTGGGCGTCGCTCACCGTGAAGCTCGCATTGCCCGTCTCGGGAAGCGACACGCGCACCACCGGCGGCTTGGAGCGCGAGCTCTCGATGGCGGCGCGCAGACGGCGGGGGAGGGTATCGGTGTCGTCCATCGAGACCGTCGAGATGCGGTTGCGCTTGGCGGGCGGCGTGGAGGTGAGCACGAGCACCGCGGACGTGGTTGCGGAGGCCTTGTCGGCGGAGTCGATCAGGTCGAGGCCGCTCTTCTCGGTGGTTGCCCCGGCGAGGTTCCAGACGCGCGCCGCGACGTTGCGGGCGATGGGATCGTCGCCGGTGATGGAGATGCGCGTGGATTCGAGCACGTTGGCAGCGCGCGCGAAGCCCATGCCGCCCATGGGGTGCGGGCCGTTTGCGGGCTTGCCGGCCCATACGTGGCGCAGGCGCTCGATGGCGTCATAGGTCTCCTGGAAGGCCATGCCGTCGCCGAGCAGGCCCACGCTCTCCTGGAAGAGCCTCACGGCAGCCTCGGTGTGGACGCCGAAATAGCCGTCGCTCTCGCCGCACGAGAAGCCCAGGATGTTGAGGCGCTCCTGCAGCTGGCGCACGTCGCAGCCGTGGAAGTTGGGAAGGCGCAGGTAGAGGGTGCGATCGCCCAGGCTGTAGCCCTCGTCGACGAGTGCCGCCCAGGTGGGTGCGTCGATCGAGGAGCCCATGGGCAGGTCGTGCTCGAGGCGGAACCTCGCCACGCTCGTCGCGGTGGACGGGCCGAACATGCTGTTGGCGCGCTCATCCTCGTCGATCTTGTAGCCAAGGTTGGCGAGTCGTTCCTGGATGTCTTCTACGGCAACACCGGTGCTGCCTTCGGCGATGGGTTCCATACCTATCCTTACCTGCTGTTCCTATCCAGCGCGTTCTACGAAATAGTGTGCCATAGATACGAGCGTGCCGCGCGCTTCAGACGCGATGTCGGCGCGGGCGATGCCGTCCGTCGCGCGGACGACCAGCGTCTGCGCGGTCTTGCGTGCGTATGCGAGCGCCCCCGACTCCTCCATCAGGGCGACCGCCTCGCGGAGCTCATCCGCATCGGTCGTGGCCGACGAGACGATCTCGAGGAACCGCTGCCTGCGCGTTCCGTCGAGGTGCGCGAGCGTGTAGAGGGCTGCGAGGGTGCGCTTGCCCTCGGTGATGTCGCTCATGAAGTCCTTGCCCTGCTCGGCGGGGTCGCCGCAGAGGTTCAGGAGGTCGTCCTGGATCTGGAAGGCGAGTCCGGCGTCGAGGCCGAACGATCGGAGCGCGGCGATCTGGCCTTCCGTGCCCCCGCCGCAGATCGCGCCGATCGCCAGGGGAGAGGCGCACGAGTAATGCGCGGTCTTGAGCGTCGCCATGGCGAGGTAGTCCTCCGGTGCGAGGTCCCAGCGGGCGTCGCGGACCCAGCCGAGGTCGAGCGCCTGGCCCTCGAGCGTGCGGCGCTCCATGGCGATGAGCTCGCGCAGCACGGCGAGGCGCGCGGCGGCGTCGAGGGCCGCGTCCTCGAGGATGGCGTCGGATGCCTGGACCAGGGCGGCGTCGCCCACGTTGATGGCGGGGCCGATGCCCTGCGTGAGGTGCAGGCACGGCTCGCCGCGGCGCAGCTCGCCCTCGTCGGCGATGTCGTCATGGATGAGCGCGGCGCTCTGGAAGAGCTCGATGGCGCAGCCCGAGGCGAGCGCGAGCTCGGCCGGCGCCCCGACCGCCTCGCAGCCCAGCAGCGCGAGAACGGGGCGCACGCGCTTGCCCCCGCCCGCGTTGTAGTGTGCGAGCGGTCCGTAGAGGAAGCTATCGAGGTCGGACGGCGCCTCGTCGGCGCGCATCCAGGCATGCCCGGAGATCCAGCCCTCGATGAGGGGCTTCCGCGATGAGAGATATGCGATGAACTGCTCGCCGTCCACTGCTATCCTTCGTAGCCGTCGGGGTTATGCGACTGCCAGTTCCAGCTGTCGCGGCACATGTCGGCGATGTTGCGGGTGGCCTCCCAGCCCATGAGCTCGCGCGCCTTGGTGCAGTCGGCGTAGTTGGCGGTGACGTCGCCCGCGCGGCGCGGCTCGATCACGTAGGGCAGGTCGTGGCCGCAGGCGGCCGAGAAGGCCTTGATGATCTCGAGGACCGAGGTGCCCGTGCCGGTGCCCAGGTTGAAGATCTCGCAGCCGGTCTTGCCGTTCATCCAGGCAAGCGCGGCGACATGGCCGATAGCGAGGTCGACCACGTGGATGTAGTCGCGCACGCCGGTTCCATCGGGGGTGTCGTAGTCGTTGCCGAAGACGTGCACGCAGTCGCGCTTGCCGACGGCGACCTGCGCGACGTAGGGGAGCAGGTTGTTGGGGATGCCCTTGGGATCCTCGCCGATGAGGCCGCTCTCATGCGCGCCGATGGGGTTGAAGTAGCGCAGCAGCACGACGTTCCACTCGGGGTCTGCCTTCGCGGTGTCCATGAGGATCTGCTCGATCATCCACTTGGTCCAGCCGTAGGGGTTGGTGCAGAACTTCTTGGGGCTCTCCTCGGTGAGCGGGAGCGCGTCGGGATCGCCGTAGACGGTCGCGGAGCTGGAGAAGATGATGTCCTTGCAGCCGTAGTCGCGCATGGTCTCGATCAGGTTGAGGGTGCTGCCGAGGTTGTTGTCGTAGTACTCGACGGGCTTGGCCACGCTCTCGCCGACGGCCTTGAAGCCGGCGAAATGGATCACGCGGTCGATGTCGAACGACTCGAAGACGGCCTCGAGCGCATCGCGGTCGCACACGTCGGCGCGGATGAACGACATGCGCTCGGCTGCCTCGTCGCCCACGATCTGCGCGATGCGGTCGAGCACCTTCTCGCTGGCGTTGGAGAGGTCGTCGACGATGACGACCTGATAGCCGCGCGTGAGCAGCTCGACGACGGTGTGGCTTCCGATGAAGCCGGCTCCACCGGTCACAAGTACGCAGGTTTCGGCGGGTGTTTTCTCAAGCGACATGGTTCATTCCTCCGATCGACGGGACGTCGTAAAGAAGTATACGCCAGCGTATTGGGCTTTGCTTCTTTTTCACCGTCTTAGCGTTTCCGGAGGTGCGTCTTCAACGTTGCCGCAGTGCCTGATAGTGCTTCTGCGGCGCAAAATCCCGCTGGTGTGGCACGTTCTCGGCAGCATAGTCTCTGCAGCGTTAATTGAATGCATAATAAAGAACTAATATGCAAATATCATGCATAGAAATTCATAGCCGGCAACTCTGGCTGGGTCTCCTGCTACACCAGCGGGATTTTGCTCCACAGTCGGGTCCGAGAAGGCCCGTCGCCGTTACTCCTTGCGCAGGATCTTCTCGATGTAGCCGATGTACATGGTGTGCTCGTCGCCTTGGGTGGAGGGATGGCCGTAGTAGCGGCGGCGCGCCTCGGCATCGACGTAATGCTCGGCGTCGAGCACGTCGGCGTAGGCCTTGCGGCAGATGAAGACGAGCGCGGACTCCTCATAGATCGGCGTGCCGTCGACCATGATGGGGGTGAGGCCCGTGAGCTCGGTCTTGTTGACGTCGCGGCCGCTCATCGACCCGAAGACCTTGTGCTTGTCGTGCAGCTCGGGCGGCAGGAACGCCACCGAGAAGGTGTCGCACGCGTCGAAGAACTCCTTGGTGAAGCGCGATTCGCGGATGTAGACCGTGGTGGCGGGCTTGCCCCAGATCACGCCCACGTTGCCCCATCCGATGGTCATGGCGTTGCAGTGCTCGGGCGAGTCGCCGGCCATGGCGAGACCCCAAGCCCGGTCGTACAGGTCGACGATGCGCTCATCGAACTCGGCGGGATCGATCTCGACGAATGCCATTCCAGTCTCCTCTCATGCGGCTTTCCGAAACCAAGTATAGCGTGGTCGTTCAGCACATGAACGGTGAGCGGTGGACGATACGCCGGCGTGCATCCTTTGCCGTCGGTTTCTTGAAGTTCTCGCTTCCGAATCTTACAATCCCTTTATGAACACGTTCATATAAAGTCCGATGCAAGGGCCGCCATGCCGAAGATCATCGAGAACCTGCGCGAGAATCTCATCGCCCGAACGAGGAAGACGCTCCTCGAGGAGGGCTACGACGCCGTCACGGTGCGCGGTATCGCGAAGTCGTGCAACACGGCCGCGGGCACGGTCTACAACTACTTCCCCTCCAAGGACGACCTGATCGCGTACGCCATCCTCGAGGACTGGCTCGCAGAGGTCGCGCGCATCCGCCATGCGGTCGAGACCTGCCCCGATCTTGTCGCCGGCTTCAAGGCCATCCTCGACGGCATCGCCGAGTTCAACCTCCGTTACGCTGCAACCTTCCGCCAGAGCGGCGTCGCGCTCAACGGACCATCCTTCGCCGCGCGCCATCATATGCTGCGCGACCAGATCGTCGAGCTGATGCGCATCCTCGAAGGCCGCTTCGACTATCGACCCACCGTCACGGCCGAGAAGGTCATGGCGGAATCGCTCCTCTCGGGAGCCACGCACGATTGGCCTGACGAGGAGCTCATACCCCTGTTGGAAAAGCTGATCGGTTAGAAAGGAAGACCATATGAGCAGCTTCAAAGACCTGAGAATCGTGGATAACTTCTACCAGACCTCGCTCTTCTTCCCCATGCCCACGGTGATCATCAGCACGATCTCCGAGAGCGGGGAGACCAACCTCGGACCCTACAGCCTGGTGCAGCCCTACTACGTGGCGGGCCGCGACTACTACGCGATGCTGCTGAACGCGCGCAACTCGTCCAACACCGCGCAGAACATCCTGCGCACGGGCAAGTGCGCCATCAACTTCATCCCCGATGACCGCAAGTACTTCAAGGAGGCCGTCAAGCTCTCCTGGCCGGGCGACACCACCGAGGAGAAGATGCCCAAGTGCAAGTTCCGCCTCGAGGAGGGCCTCATGGCCGCCGCCGATCCGAGCACGCCGCGCCCGAAGGTCCTCACCGACGCCTTCCAGGTGATCGAGTGCACGTGGGCGAGCGACCTCGACAACGGCTTCGAGTGCAAGCCCGGCGAGCTCCACGGCTACCAGCCGCCCTACCACGACTTCAACGGCATCACCTCCGAGTTCGGCGCCACGTTCATCCTGAAGGTCGACAAGATCCTCATGAAGGAGCGCT
>CAMOLV010000077.1 GCA_946619045.1 uncultured Coriobacteriales bacterium
GAAAGGAGTACGTATGAGCAAGAAGGAGTGCGTCGCAATGCTGCTTGCCGGCGGGCAAGGCAGCAGGTTGGGCGTCCTCACGAGCAACGTCGCAAAGCCGGCGGTGTCGTTTGGCGGCAAGTTCCGCATCATCGACTTCCCGCTGTCCAATTGCGCCAACTCGGGAATCAACACGGTGGGCGTTCTCACGCAGTACCGCCCGTACCTGCTGCATTCCTACATCGGAACCGGTGCAGCCTGGAACCTTGACGAGCGTGGCGGCGGCGTTTCCATCCTGCCTCCTTTCGCGACCCAGACGGGCGGCGCCTGGTACGAGGGCACGGCCGACGCCGTGACCCAGAACCTCGGCTACCTCGAGCAGAACGACCCCGAGTACGTGCTCATCCTCTCGGGCGACCAGCTCTACCGCATGGACTACCATGACATGCTCCAGTGCCACAAGGACAACAATGCCGACCTTACCGTCGCCGTCATGCCCGTGCCCTGGGAGGAGGCCTCCCGCTTCGGCATCATGAACTGCGACGACGAGGGCCGCATCCTCGAGTTCGTCGAGAAGCCCAAGGAGCCCAAGAGCAACCTCGCCTCGATGGGCATCTACATCTTCACCGCCGACCTCCTCATCGAGACCCTCAAGGAGGACGCGGTCGATCCCAACTCCACCCACGACTTCGGCGGCGACATCATCCCCAAGCTGCTCGCAGCGGGCAAGCGCCTCTACACCTACAAGTTCGAGGGCTTCTGGCGCGACGTCGGCACCATCTCCAGCTACCTCGAGACCAGCATGGACCTGCTCGGGCCCGAGCCGGCGTTCGACATCTACAGCTCCGAGTTCCCCATCATGAGCAACTCCTCCACCCGTCCTCCCGCATTCTACGGCGAGAACGCCGAGGTCCAGGACTGCCTCATCGATAACGGCGCCCAGGTCTACGGCAAGGTCACCCGCTCGATCCTCGCGCATGATGCCTTCATCGGCGAGGGCGCCGTCGTGGAGCAGGCCGTCCTGCTGCCCGGTGCCCGCGTCGAGGCCGGCGCCACCGTTGTGAACGCGATCCTCGGCGACCACGCCGTGGTCGAGGCAGGAGCCACCCTCGGCTCCCTCGACGCAGAGACGGCCACCGTCGGAAACGACGTCGTGGTCAGGAAGGGGGAGTAGACGATGGCCAAGGTTATCGGCATCATCACCTGCAACTACACGTCCACCGAGAAGGACTTCACCACCGCCGAGCGCCCCATCGCAGCCGCCCCCTTCGCGGGCCGCTACCGTGTGCTCGACTTCCCGCTGTCCAACATGATCAACGCCGGCATCCGCACCGTCGGCGTCATCATGCCCCAGAACTACCGCGCGCTGGCCGACCACCTCGGCGCCGGCAAGGAGTGGAGCCTCGACCGTAAGAACGGCGGCCTCTTCTACCTGCCCGGCACCGCGTTCGGCACCGCCCGCGTGGGCGCGCGCTTCCTCATCCGCGACCTCATCGACAACAAGGCCATGCTCACCCGCAGCACCGACGGCTACGTGGTGTTCTCCTCGGCCAACATCATCTTCAACGCCGACATCGCCGAGCTCGTGGACTACCACATCGCCAGCGGCGCCGACATCACGGCCCTCACCAAGATCGCCAACGAGGACGACGTCGACGTCGTCGCCTTCGATGAGAAGGGCGGCCTCGTCAAGGGCATGAAGTACGGCGTTAAGGAGGGCGAGCTCGCGTTCCTCGACACCTTCGTGATCAAGCGCTCGCTGCTGCTCGACATGCTCGACTGGTACGCGGCCTCCGACCACCTTGACCTCTTCGAGGCGATCTTCTCCAACTCGGTGCCCGTCACCATCAAGACCGCTCCGTACGAGGGCTACTGCGCTGCCATCTTCAACAAGACGAGCTACTTCCGCGCCAACATGGACATGCTCGATCCCGCGATCGCCAACGCGGTGTTCCCGACCGGCCGCTATATCAAGACCAAGACGCATGACACCCCGCCCGCGAAGCTCGAGACCGGCTCCAAGGTCACCAAGTCGCTCGTCTCCGCCGGCAGCCGCATCTACGGCGAGGTTTCGGGCTCCGTGCTCGGCCGCAACGTCATCGTCGAGCCCGGCGCCAAGGTGAGCAACTCCGTCATCATGCAGGGCACCGTCGTCAAGACCGGCGCCGTCGTCGACTACGCGATCGTCGACCGCAACAACGTCATCCCCGCCGGCACCGTGATCAAGGGCACGGCAGATGACATCTTCGCCAAGGACAAGGCCCGCGACTAGAACCCGAGGAGAGTCACCGTGGAAGGCAAGAGAAGAAAGCTCAAGATCCTGATGGCCACGTCCGAGGCCGTGCCGTTCGCCAAGACCGGCGGCCTGGGCGACGTTGCCGGCTCGCTCCCGCAGGCGCTCATCGCCGAGGGCGCCAAGTGCTCCGTCATCATGCCCAAGTACTCCACCATCCCCTGGGAGTTCCAGGAGAAGATGGAGCATCTCGGCGAGATGTACGTGCCCCTGGCATGGCGCAGCGTCTACTGCGGCGTCGAGCACCTCGTCTACGATGGCGTCGACTTCTACTTCCTCGATAACGAGCACTACTTCAAGCGCGACACCATCTACGGCCACTTCGACGACGGCGAGCGCTTCGCGTTCTTCTCCAAGGCGATCTGCGAGGCCATCGAGTTCTTCCCCGAGCTCCAGTGCGACGTCATCGAGTGCAACGACTGGCAGACGGCGCTCGTGCCGGTGTTCCTGCGCGAGTTCTACCGCGAGAGCGAGGCCTGCAACAACGTCAAGTGCGTCTTCACGGTGCACAACGTCAAGTTCCAGGGCCAGTTCGGCGACCAGCTGCTCGACGACATCCTCGGCGTGGGCCACATCCCCGCCGCGGCCGACCAGCTGCGCTGCGACGAGCGCTCCATCAACTTCATGAAGGGCGCGCTCTGCTACTCCGACCTGCTCACCACCGTGAGCCCCACCTACGCGATGGAGCTCCAGATGCCGTTCTTCGGCGAGGGCCTCGACTACATGTTCCGCCGTCGCGCGGGCATCCTCTCGGGCATCCTCAACGGCATCGACCAGAACATCTGGAACCCCGAGACCGATACGTTCATCGAGGATCACTTCTCCGTGGACAACATGGAGAACAAGAAGATCGCCAAGCGCAAGCTCCAGGAGGAGTGCGGCCTCTGGCAGGATGAGAACGCGCCGCTCGTGGTCATGATCGGCCGCCTCACCAACCAGAAGGGCCTCGGCCTCGTGCGCTACGCCATGGACCGCATCATGTCCGACGGCGTCCAGATGATCGTGCTCGGCACCGGCGACGCCGACCAGGAGGAGGCGTTCCGCTACTTCCAGGACCGCTATCCCGGCCAGATGTGCGCGCGCATCACCTTCGACAACGCGCTCAGCCACCGCATGTATGCCGGCGGCGACATCCTGCTCATGCCGTCGGAGTTCGAGCCGTGCGGCCTGTCGCAGATGATCGCCATGCGCTACGGCACCCTGCCCGTGGTGCGCGAGACGGGCGGCCTCAAGGACTCCGTCGAGCCGTACAACCAGTACACCGGCGAGGGCACGGGCTTCTCGTTCGCCAACATGAACGCCGACGAGATGGCCGACTGCCTGCTGGGCGCCTGCTGGCTGTATCGCGACAACAAGGAGGCCTGGTACGAGCTGCAGAAGCACGGCATGACCGCCGACTGGTCGTGGAGCCGTGCCGCGGTGGATTACCTCAACCTCTTCCACTCGCTGCATCCGGAGATCATTCCCTGGAACAAGAAGGATTAGTGATTTGCAAGCACGACACGTAACGTCCTCTTCGGACTATAGAGTTCCCTTCGGTGCCGCCCCTATGGGCGGCACCGTCCTGCTATCCGTCGATGTGTGGGACGACGAGCCCCAGGGCGCCGAGCTGCGCCTCTGGTTCGACGACTCCGAGACCCTCATCCCCATGGGTCGAATGGACAGGTCGTTCGACCCAGAAATGGGTCAAATGGACAGGTCGTTCGACCCAGTTCGCTTCACCGCGGAGTTCGAGCCGCCGCATCCGGGCGTGTACTGGTACTCCTTCCGCATCACCGCGGCCGACGGCTCCGTGTGGAGCTACGGCGCCCGCGAGGAGGGTGCGGTGGGGGAGGGCGCCTTCCACTACGGCGAGCCGCCCTCGTTCCAGATCACCGTCTTCGAGCCCCGCGCGATCCAGCCCATGTGGTACCGCGACGGCATCGTCTACCAGATCTTCCCCGACCGCTTCGCCCGCGGCGCCGACTGGCGCGAGCGCGCGGCTGCGCTCGACGAACCCCGCAAGGGCCCGGCTCGGCGCCTGGTCGAGGACTGGGACACGCCCGTCTCGTACGAGCGCACCGAGGACGGCGACATCGCCGCGTGGGACTTCTACGGCGGCACCCTCGAGGGCATCCGCGAGAAGCTCCCGTACCTCAAGGCGCTCGGCATCACCGCGCTCTACCTCAACCCCATCTTCGAGGCTGCGAGCAACCACCGCTACGACACGGCCGACTACCTGCGGATCGATCCCGTCCTCGGCGACGAGGAGACGTTCCGCGCGCTGTGCGCCGACGCGGCAAAGATGGGCATCTCGATCATCCTCGACGGCGTGTTCAACCACACCGGCCGCGATTCGCGCTACTTCAACGCGCTCGGCAACTACCCCGACGTGGGCGCCGCGCAGAGCCCCGACTCCCCGTACCACACCTGGTACAAGATGGAGGAGGACGGCACCTACAGCAGCTGGTGGGGCGTCAAGGACCTCCCCGACATCGACGAGATGGACCCCGGATTCCGCGAGCTCATCAACGGCGAGGACGGCGTGGTGCGCCACTGGCTGCGCGCCGGCGCCCGCGGTTGGCGCCTCGACGTGGCCGACGAGCTGCCCGACTCCTTCATCGCCGAGCTCAAGTCCGCGGCCGTGGCCGAGAAGGACGACGCGCTCGTCATCGGCGAGGTCTGGGAGGACGCCAGCCACAAGTGGAGCTACGGCGAGCTGCGCCAGTACTTCGAGGGCGAGGAGCTCGACGGCGTCATGAACTACCCGCTGCGCTCGGGCATCCTCGACTTCCTCACCGGCAAGACCGACGCCGACGCGCTGGCCAACGTGCTCCAGCAGCTCATCGAGAACTACCCGCCCGACGCGCTGGCCAACTGCCTCAACGTCCTCGGCACGCACGACCGAGAGCGCCTCTTCACGGTGCTCGGCGGGGCGCCCGCGCAGGACGAGCTCACCGACGCCGAGCGCGCCGAGTACCGCCTGACCGACGGACAGGCATCGCTCGCCCGCTCGCGCCTCTGGCTCGCGGCGCTGCTCCAGATGACGCTGCCCGGCGTGCCGTGCATCTACTACGGCGACGAGCTGGGCGTCCAGGGCTATCGCGATCCCTACAACCGCGCGCCCATGCCCTGGGACGACGGCGACCCGTACTGCCCCACCATCTACCGCAACGCCATCGGCGTGCGCAAGCTGCTCCCCGTGCTGGTCGACGGCGCGTGCGAGCCCTTCGCGGTGGAGAAGGACGTCTTCGGCGCATGGCGCCGCGGCGCCGACGGCAAGACCGTCTGCGTGCTGGTCAACGCGAGCCTCGACAAGACCCATGAGGTCGAGCTCCCCATGGCCGCCGCGTGCGTGTCAGACGTGATCTCCGGCCGCGCGCCGCTCATCTCGGACGACGGCGCCACCTGCACCGTCACGCTGTGGCCGCTCGGATCCGCCGTGCTCGACTTCCACGAGAAGGAGCGCCTGGCCAAGCCCATGGAGCCCGGCGTGGGCGTGCTCGCGCACATCACGAGCCTTCCCGACCGCACGAACCCGGGCGAGCCGGGCACCATGCACTCCGCGCTCAGCTTCATCGACTGGCTCCACGACGCCGGCGTGAGCTATTGGCAGATCCTGCCGATCAACCCCACCGACCAATGGGGTTCGCCCTACGCGGGCCTCTCCGCGTTCGCCGGCAATACGGCGCTCATGCCGAGCCACAACAGCGAGGCCCTGCGCCTGTTCGAGAAGAACGTCAAGAGCGGGTGCCGGTTCGTGCGCGAGAACGCGCACTGGCTCGAACCGTATGCGTGCTTCACGGCGATCAAGGAGCTGCTCGGCGACGGTTCCCCGTGGTGGGAGTGGCCCGAGAAGTACCGCTCCTACACGCCCGAGCTTCTCGGGGACAAGGCTCTCAAGCCGGGCATCTACCGTTGCATGGCGCTCCAGATGCTCTTCCAAGAGGACTGGGAGTTCACCCGCGACTACGCGAACGAGCACGGCATCCAGATCATCGGCGACATGCCCATGTACGTCTCGGCAGACTCCGCCGACGTGTGGGCGCATCAGGAGATCTTCAACCGCGAGCTGCTCGCCGGCGCGCCGCCCGACCCGCTGGGTCCCGAGGGCCAGCTCTGGGGCAACCCCACGTTCCGCTGGGATGTGGTTGCCGAGCAGGGCTTCTCGTGGTGGCTCGACCGCCTCGCGCGCATGTTCGACCTCTACGACTACGTGCGCCTGGACCACTTCATCGGGTTCTCGTCGTACTACGGCATCCCGCAGGGAAAGACCGCGCTCGACGGCAGCTGGTACTTCGGCCCCGGCAAGGCGCTCTTCCAGGCTGCGTACGACAAGTTCGGACCGCTGCCGCTGATCGCCGAGGACCTGGGCACCATCTCGCCGGCCGTGCGTGCGCTCGCCGCCGAGGTGGGTGCGCCTGGCATGGCCGTGGTGCAGTTCGCCGACAGCGACGTGCGCAAGGAGTTCCACCCCG
>CAMOLV010000078.1 GCA_946619045.1 uncultured Coriobacteriales bacterium
GACGACGAGGACATCGAGGTCCACCAGCTCGCCGTCGCGCCGACCTTCTCGTATCACGTGCTCGAGGTCGACTGCCCGCATTGCGCGCTCAACTGCCAGAATGCGGTCCGCATGCTCAAATCGGTCGACGATGCCCAGCTCATCTACGCGACCGCGACGTTGAACATCGTCAAGGCGCGCAACGTCTCGGATGACGACTGCCTGCGCGAGGTGCTCGCGACCGTGCGATCCTGCGGGCAGGATCTCGACCTCACCCCCGAGGAGCTCGAGCGGCTCTCCGCAGAGCGCTCGTGGTTCAGCCTCCATCGCGAGCAGATCCTCATGGGCATCTCGGGCGTTGCGCTCGCCATCGGCCTCATCGTCGACCATGCGCTCGGCAACGAGCAGACCGCGATCCCGTTCTATGTGATCGCGGCCATCGCGGGCCTCATCTTCGTGGCGCCCATGGCGTTCGCCGCCCTCAAGCGCAAGACGGCCGACATGAACGTGCTCATGGGCATCGCCGTGCTCGGCGGCCTCATCATGGGCTTCACCGGCGACACCTCGGTCTTCGGCGACGCGGCCATCGTCATCTTCCTCGACCAGGTGGGGGAGTGGCTCGAGGGCTGGTCGATGCGCAAGACGTCGAGCTCCATCCAGGCGCTCGCGAAGCTCGCGCCCGACACGGCGCATCTCGTGCATGGCGAGCACACGCATGACGTATCGGTCTCGACCGTCGAGGAGGGGCAGCGCATCCGCATCCTTCCCGGCGAGCGCGTGCCGCTCGACGGCATCATCCTCGAGGGCGAGACCTCGCTCAACGAGGCTCCCGTCACCGGCGAATCGGTACCGCAGGACAAGGGCGTCGGAGCCGAGGTCTATGCCGGCACGCTCAACACCACGGGCGTCATCGACATCGAGGTCACGGCCGACGAGGACTGCACCACGCTGGCGCGCATCGTGTCGATGGTGCAGGGTGCGCAGGCCGAGAAGGCTCCGTACGAGAGCTTCGTCGACCGCTTCGCAGAGGTCTACACGCCCATCGTCGTCTGCGCCGCTGCGGTGGTCGGCATCGCGGTGCCGCTCGTCATCAGCGTCATCTTCGGCTTCTCGGGTGCGGTCTGGCACGACTGGGTCTACCGCGCGCTGTCGCTGCTCGTCGTCGCCTGCCCGTGCGCGCTGGTCATCTCCACGCCGGTCTCGTTCGTCTCGGCGATCACGCGTGCCGCCAAGACGGGCGTGCTCGTGAAGGGCGGCGCGTTCTTCGATATCGCGAGCAAGGTCACCGCCGTCGCCTTCGACAAGACCGGCACGCTCACCACGGGACAGCCGCAGGTCACCGAGGTCGTCCCGTACGGCGGTGCCGCCGAGGCGGATGTGCTCGCAGTCGCCTGCGCGCTCGAGGAGGATTCCACCCACCCGCTGGCCCGTGCCATCGTCGCCTGCGCGCATGAGCGCGGGGTGTCCCGGATCGCGATGGACGGCATCCGCGAGGTTTCCGCCAGCGGCATGTGCGGCATCGACGCCGCCGATCGCACCTGCGCCATCGGCAAGCCCGCCTTCGTCAAGGGCTTCGGCGTCGAGCTGGGCGAGGGTGTGCTCGCAGATATCGCCGGCATGAACGGCGCTGGCGCCACGGCGCTCGTCGTGACGTGCGGCGATATGGTCATGGGTGCGATCGCGGTCGCGGATACGCTGCGTCCGAGCGCAGCCCAGACCATGCATGAGCTCAAGGGTGCTGCCAAGGTGCGCCTGCTCGAGATGCTCACCGGCGACAACGTGCGCGCGGCCGCCGCGGTGGCCGCCGAAGTTGGCAATCTCGGGTATTCCGCCGAGCTGCTCCCCGACGATAAGCTCGCGCGTATCCGCGAGCTCCAGCAGACGGGCGAGAGGGTCGCGATGGTGGGCGACGGCATCAACGATGCGCCGGCGCTTGCCGCGGCGGACCTCGGCATCACGATGGGCGCGGCCGCGTCGGATACCGCGCTCGCCGTGGCGGATGTGGCGCTCCTCTCCGACGACATCGCTCAGCTGCCCGCGTTCTTCCGCCTTGCCGAGCGCACCATGCATGTGGTGCAGGAGAACATCATCTTCGCGATCCTCGTGAAGGCGCTGGTGTTCGTGCTGGTCATCTGCGGTGCCGCGGGCATGGGCGCCGCGGTCTTCGCCGACACGGGCGTGGCCCTGATCGTCATCCTGAACGGCATGCGCCTCATGACGAGGTGGGATACGCGCTGGTAGCCTGCACCGTACCTGCTCCCTTCGGGGCCGTCTATAGAAATCTCCGATCTGGCGCCGACATTCCGTCGGCGCCATTCGTATGCTTAGTGACGGTATCCCGAGGAGGGGAGGCTCTTATGAAGACTGGCAAGCGGCTTGCGGCGGCGATCGGCGCGATGGCGGTCTGCTGCGTGCTCGCAGCGTGCGGAGGGGCGGTATCCATGGCAGAGACGGAGCATGTCATCACGGTCAACGCGACGGCGCAGGTCAAGGTCGAGCCCGATAAGGCGAGCTTCAACGTGAACGTCGTCACGCAGGGAGCGACCGCCGAGGAGGCGAGCAGCGCGAATGCGGAGCCCGTCGAGGCGGTCGTCGCCGCGCTCAAGGAAGCGGGCGTCGCGGATGCGGATATCCAGACCGTCTACACCGACCTGTACCCGCAGTACGGCATGGCCGAGGAGCCGCAGGTCGACGGTGCATACGACGGTGCGTACATCGCCTACGGCGGCAACGATATCGTGGGCTACGAGATGCGCACCAGCATCCAGGTCTCGGGCGTCGACATCGACATGGTCGCCGAGCTCATGGGCGCCTGCATCTCCGCGGGTGCGACGGGCGTGGACGGTCCCCAGTACTATGTGAGCAGCTATGACGAAGCATATGCCGAGGCCCTGACGCAAGCGATCGCGGCGTCGCGCGAGAAGGCGCAGGTCATGGCATCGGCGGCGGGCGTCACGCTCGGCCGCGTGGTCAACATCACCGAGGGATACTCGTACAGCGGCATGCGCTATGCGGCTGCGGAGACCGCGATGGACGCCGGGGCGGGCACGAACGACGCCATGGCCAAGGTCGCGGATATCGTTCCCGGCCAGGTGACCGTCGAGGCGCAGGTCACGGTCTCGTACGCCATCTAGGCGCAAGATTCACGAACACCGCAGTTCTAAAGCGAGAGCCGAAATACCCCACGTTCGCTACCTGCGGAAACGTGGGGTATCTACTCAAGAAGCCGCTATAGAACTGCGGTGTTCGATTGTGCAGGCAGCTGGGGTTGGAAACAGCTGCTCTTTTCGTGTACAAGGTGAACGTCGAAGAAGGTGCCGTCTGCGAGAAGCTCTCGCCAAACTCGGTGCCCCACCTCGTATTCCCCAAATCAGCTGGCAGTTAATCGAAAGGGCTCTGCCTGTTCGAAGAAAGCGATCTGCAAGTATGGTCTGATACGGTTCCCTCTCATAGCGAAGGGAGCCATCATGGACATCGTGCTCAGCCACTCGACAGCCCTGTTCGTCTTGGACAGATGTGCGAGGAAGAAACCGCCCAAAGAGTTCTCGGTTTACCCCGTGGACTATGGGGATAGCCCTGAATCGGATTGGGCGAGGACGAGCCGGAAGCTGAAGCAATTTGATCTAAGTGAGGTTCGCCGTGCACGGAAGCTCATCGATGTTCTGATTCCATCGAACTCCCACCTGCATACCCCCAGGGGATTTGCTTTCCATGGAGTGGGCGGTGCTCTGCCTGCAGGCTCGCTGCTCGATTTTGGTTTCGGGAGGCTCGTCTGCTCTCCTCAGCTAATCTACATTCAACTTTGCCAGAATTCGACGCTTCGCCAATGCATCGAAATCGGTTGCCATATCTGCGGCTGCTATTCCCTGGAGCCGAGCGCTCGCAGCGGTGTCGTCGAGAGACGTCCTCTTTCTACGAAGGAGCAGCTAGATAAGTACTTGCGCAAAGCTCACCATCTTCGGGGCGCGCGCAATGCGAGAAAAGCGCTGCGGTGGGTGCACGATAACTCGGCATCTCCAAAAGAGACGGAGCTTGCCCTGGCCTTTTACCTCCCGTCTTCGATGGGTGGCTTTGGTTTCGTCATGCCGATACTGAATTATGAGATTCCGCTTGATTCCTACGAGAGCGCGATCATCGGAACCAAGAGCGTTCGTATCGATGTTTACTGGGAGGAGCAGAAGGTCGGATTCGAATACACCAGCTATGCGGAGCATGGAGAAGGAAAGAAGATCGGAGAAGACCAGCGGAGGGTTCTCGTCCTTCGCGATAGGGGGATTCACATCGAGCTGGTCACGCAGGAACAGCTCGGTGATCCTCGGCAGCTGAGTATTCTTGCGAATATCCTGGTCGACCATGGCGTTCCCTTTGCCTGAATATCGCGAAGAGTGCCATTAATAACGTTACATGACACGAACACCGCAGTTCTAAAGCGAGAGCCGAAATACCCCACGTTCGCTACCTGCGGAAACGTGGGGTATCTACTCAAGAAGCCGCTATAGAACTGCGGTGTTCGTTGCGAGGGCGCTTAATCTGGCCTCAATCAGCCCCCTCCGGCACCTCGTCCTCGGGCACCTCGATGGAATCGAGCTCCATCTCGTTGCCTTGGAGCAGCACCGTGTCGGGGCTCGAGCAGTGCGGGCAGATCTTGCCGTACTCGACGGTGGGATAGGTGCGTCCGCACGTGTTGCACACGGTGATCGCCGGTACCTCCTCCACAGCAAGCTCGCACCCGCGGAGGAGGTCGCTCCTATCGGCCGCCCAGCGCCAGCAATCCTGCAGGTAGTCGGGGATGACGCCCGACACCTCGCCCAGGCGCAGGTTGACCTTCGTGACGGAGCTGAGGCTGTTCTCCTTCCCCAGCTCCTCGACCATGTCGACGATATAGAAGACGATACCCAGCTCGTGCATGCTACTTGGTGACCTTGCGCGTGAACTTGTTGCCCAGGATCTTGACGCCGCGCTTGGCCGCGTACGGCAGGATCGCCTTGACCTTGTCCTCGGCCTTGTACATGGTGCTCGCCTCGGGCACGTCGCGCTTGAGGTGGATCGCGTCGAACTCGCAGCGCGTGGTGCACAGGCCGCAGCCGATGCACTTGTTGCTGTCGACGACCGACTTGCCGCACTTCAGGCAGCGGGCGCACTCGACCTTGATCTGCTCCTCGGTGAACTGCTCGCGCGTATCGGCCCAGTTGTGGACGATGTTGGCGACCTTGGAGCACGCGGGCACCTGGCGGCCGCTGTGGTCGTAGCCGTTGTTCGTGAGGTCGATGTCGCTCTTGTCGAGCTCCACGTAGTAGCGCTGGTTGCGCGACAGCGTGAGCGAGGAGCCCTTCTGCACGAAGCGGTGCAGCGAGATGGCGGCCTCATGGCCGGCTGCGATGGCATCGATGACGAACTTGGGACCGGTGTAGACGTCGCCGCCGATGAAGATGTCGGGCTGCATGGTCTGGTAGGTCTTGGGGTCGGCTGCCACACGGCCGCCGCGACCGACCTCGATGGCCTCCTCGTTGACGAGCAGGTCGCCCCAGTCGATGCTCTGTCCGATGGAGAGGACCACGTTCTCGCAGGCGAGCGTCATGGTCTCGGACTCGTCGTACTCCGGCGCGAAGCGGCCGTCGGGGCCGTAGACGCGCGTGCACTTCTTGAAGGTGATGCCGCAGACCTTGCCGTCCTCGTCGAGCTCGACCTTGGCGGGACCCCAGCCGTTCACGATCTCGACGCCGTCCTCCTCGGCCTCCGCGATCTCGCCGGGGAGCGCGGGCATCTCGCCGCGCTGCTCGAGGCAGACCATGGTGACCTTGCTTGAGCCGCAGCGCACGGAGACGCGCGAGGAGTCGATGGCCACGTTGCCGCCGCCCACGACCACGGTATCGCCCTTGACCTCGTGCTCGGGGTCGTCGAGCGCGGTGCGGAGGAACTCGACGGCGGTGGAGACGCCCTTGCCGTCCTCGCCCTCGACGCCGGCAAGGCGGCCGCCCTGGCAGCCGATGGCCAGGTAGAAGGCCTGGTAGCCCTCGTCGCGCAGCTGGTCGATGGTGACGTCCTTGCCCACGGTGACGCCGCAGCGGAACTCGACGCCCATCTCGCGCAGGATGTCGATCTCGGCCTCGACGACGCTCTTCTCGAGCTTGTAGCTCGGGATGCCGTAGACCATCATGCCGCCGGGCTTCTCGTTCTTCTCGAAGACGGTGGGGTTGTAGCCCATGTTGGCGAGGTAGAACGCCGCGGACAGGCCGGCCGGGCCGCCGCCGATGATGGCGATCTTCTCGAGCAGGCGGCCGCGCGTGGACGGGATGACGGGCTCGGGAACGTAGCGGGTCTCGGCGTCGAGGTCCTTCTGGGCGATGAAGTTCTTGACGTCGTCGATGGCGATGGCCTCGTCGACGGTGCCGCGCGTGCAGGCGTCCTCGCAGCGCTTGTTGCAGACGCGTCCGCACACGGCGGGGAAGGGGTTCTCCTTCTTGATGAGCGCGAGCGCGTCGCGGTAGCGGCCCTCGCTGGCCATCTGCAGGTAGCCCTGGATCGAGATGTGCGCGGGGCACGCGGTCTTGCAGGGAGCGGTGCCGCTCTCGTGCGTCTCGATGCGGTTGTTGTTCTTGTAGTCGGGATCCCAGTCGGCCTCGCTCCAGGTGAGCGCGTCGGGCAGGGGCTGCTTGGGATACTCGACGCAGCTGCCGTCCTTGCGCGGGAGCTTCTGGCCCAGCTGCACGGCGCCGGCGGGGCAGACCTCGACGCAGCCGCCGC
>CAMOLV010000079.1 GCA_946619045.1 uncultured Coriobacteriales bacterium
CGGGCGCCATGACGCCGGGGTGCTCGGCCATCTCGCCGCCCACCAGCGCGCAGCCGCTCATGCGGCAGCCGTCGGCGATGCCGCCCACGATGGGCGCGATGCTCTCGGCCTTGAGCTTGCCGATCGCGACGTAGTCGAGGAAGAACAGCGGTTCGGCGCCGATCACGACCACGTCGTCGACGCACATGGCCACGAGGTCCTGGCCCACGGTGTCGTGGCGGTCGAGCAGCTGCGCAATCGCGAGCTTGGTGCCCACGCCGTCGGTGCCGGAGACCAGCACGGGATCTTCCATGTCCTTGAGCGCGGCGGCCGAGAAGCACGAGCCGAATCCGCCGAGGCCGCCGATGACCTCGGGCCTGTTGGTGCTCGCGACGGCAGCCTTGATGGCATCGACGGCACGCGCGCCTTCCGCGGTGTCGACGCCGGCATCCTCGTAGGTGACGTGCTTGGGGGTGCTGTTCTCGGCCATGGGCCTCTCCTTTATGGTCGAATCGCGGTCAGAATGCGGTCGGTTTGCGGACAGATTGCTGCAAGCTCGCTAGCCCTGCTCGGGCAGCTCGCTCTTGGGGATGCAGATGACGATGGTGCGGCCGTCGCCGCCCATCTCGTCGAGGTAGTTGCAGGTGACGAGCGAGAACACGTGGGTGCAGTTGTCGATGGCGGCCTGCGCATCCTCGCGGGAGGTGACGGACTTCGCGAGGATCTCGCTGAGGTACGCGTGGAAGCTCTCCTCGCCGTCGAAGGTGAGGGTGCGCACGGTCATGTCGTACGGGTCGGCGTAGTAGCACATCAGCGGCACCATCTCGTACTCGGCCTCCGGCGTGACGTACCACACGGTCTCGATGCTGTTGAAGAACGCCTGGTTGTCCATGTCGGCGACGGCCTTGAACATGGCGCCGTTGCGCAGGTGGTGGCCGTAGATGATCGACTGGCTGTCGACCATGCCGGGCGCGGTGTTCTCGTAGTCGAGGAAGATCTCGCCGCCCAGCGCGTACTCGCCCTCGGAGCTGGTGTGGAGGTACTCGTCGTTGTCGACGCCCTGGTAGACGGGGAAGTTGACGGGCGTGCCGGGAATCTGGACCCAGCCCACGATGTCGCTGTTGTCGGCGCGGAGCTTGCCCCAGTTGACGATGGGCGCGGTGAACGGGTCCTCCGAGATGGTGGCGTAGGACTGCTTGCGCTGGATCTCGACGTCCTGCTGGTGGTAGGCCCACTGCGCCTTGAGCCACAGGCCGCCAGCGAAGAGCAGCAGGAGGACGCCGGCGATGAACAGCAGCGTCGAGATGGTGCGTGCCACCTTGCGGCCCCTGCCGCCGTTGCGCTTGGAGCGGTAGCCGCGGATGTCGTAGGGGTCCGTCTCGGAGAAGTGCGCGCTCTTCTTGGTGTTGCGCTTGTACTTGCGGCGGCTGTCGCGGCCCTCGGCCTCGCCGACCACGGCGATGAAGCCGGTGGTGTCGCCGTTGGAGAAGGACCCGCTGGACGGGCGCGTGTAGCGGGTGGAGCCGTCGACGTCCGTGGTGGCCGCGCGGGCGGGTTGGGTGACGGGGTAGTCGATGGAGTCGAGACCGTCGTCGCCGTCCTCGATGTAGGGGATGTCCTTGAAGTGCCTGCTCATGGTGGTCCTTTCGAGCTGCGATGGTGCGCGTGCGCTAGGCGTTGGCCATGTCGTCCTTCATCGCGACGATCTTGTCGCGGTACTCGGGCATGGTGGCGCCGAGAATCTGGGTTGCGTAGATGGCGGCGTTCTTGGCTCCGCCGATGGCGACGCAGGCCACGGGCACGCCGGAGGGCATCTGGACCATCGAGAGCAGCGAGTCCATGCCGCCGAGGTCGGACGTCTTCATGGGAACGCCCACGACGGGCAGCGGGGTGAAGGCTGCGACGACGCCGCCCAGGTGCGCGGCCTTGCCGGCGGCGGCGATGATGACCTTGATGCCGCGGTCGGCGGCGGTGGAGGCCCACTCGTGGACCTTTGCGGGGGCGCGGTGCGCCGAGGCGATGACCAGCTCGTAGGGCACGCCGAACGCGTCGAGCTGCTCGGTGCACGCCTCCATCGCGGGCATGTCGGACTTGGAACCCATGATGATGCCTACCAGCGGTGATTCTGCCATTGCTCCTCCTTTGCCGCATAGATAGTACAAGTATAGCGGTGCGGGGGCAGGGCTGCGCTTCTGGATACGACCTTCATTGAATCGCGGTTAGCCGCACCTGACAGTGGGGACGGTTCTCTTTGTCAGGTTTTCCTGACAGCGGGGACAGGTTGCCCGGTTCTGGCCGCGGACGGCGGCCGGCATCCGCGTGCGGATGCACGGCTCGGCGCAGATACGGCATGTTTTTGCGGTTTATGGAAGATTTCAGGGCTAGTCCGCCCATGGGGGAAATAGCTGCCCCGCATTTGCGCAGGTCAAGTGGTGTGGAAATACGACCCCGTTTCTGATGACACCCAGAATCTTCCATAAACCGTCAAAAAATGCCACTTGGGCGTAGGGCTGTGCACCAAGATGCGACCGGCACGCATCCCGAGGCGCGCGGCGGCACGGGCAGGTCGCTCCAGGCCGGCGATCCACTTTGCGAAGTAGGCACCCACTTCATGAAGTAGGTAGAAATCGGGGCCTATAAACAACCCACTTCACGAAGTAGGTACCCACTTCGTGAAGCGGGCACACTGCCGTGGGACGGAATGCCCGGGTGAAACCGCCCCAAAAAGAAATGCGCAGGGGAATCGCCCCTGCGCATCGAACCTGTCCCTGGTGTCATGAAAACCTGACAATCGGAACCGTCCCCAGTGTCAGAACTTGGAGATGTCGGTGAGCGAGAAGCGCGGGATGCGGCGCAGCGCAACGACCATCATGATCGTCGCGAACAGCGCGGACGCCCCGGCGCCGAGCAGGCACGACGGCAGATCGGCGAGCTTGATGAACGAGCAGCTCTGCCACTCCACCGCGCCGACCGTGTACGCACCCACCAGGATGCCCAGGCCGACGCCCGCCAGGATGCCGAGCACCGTCATCACGATCGCGTCGCGGTAGATGTACCTCTTCGCGTCGCGCACCGAGAAGCCGTTGATCATGAGCACGATGAGCTCGCGCTTCTTCTCGTTGATGAACATCACGTCGAGGTTCAGCAGCACGATGATCGCCATGATCGCCGACAGCGCCACGTAGATGAACACGACCGTGGTGGTGACGCTCGAGAACAGGTTGTTGATCGACGCGGACTGCGCCAGCTCGTCGATCGCGCCATTGAACCCGTCGACGCTCGCCAGCCTCTTGCCCAGCTCGGCCACATCCGCGCCGCCCGTGTCGACGAGCATCGCATTGGCCACCGGCTCGCGGCCGAAGACGGCGCGATAGTAGTCGGGGCTCATGACCATCGTGTTGAACGGCGTGTAGAACTCGAAGAAGCCCGCGATGGTGAACGCGTAGTTCTCGCCCGTCACGGTGCCCAGCTCGATGACGTCGCCCACCTTGAGGTCGCGGTGGTCGGCGTGCGAGCGCGAAAGCCAGACGCCCTGTGTGGGCGCGATGCCGTTCGAAGGCGTGACCAGCATGTGGAAGAGGTCCGCGAACCCCTCCTCGCTCTCGGGCACGTATACGAACTCGTATGCGAAGTCCTCATCGCCCTCGATGAGCATGGTCGAGCGCAGCACGGGCGTGTAGCGCATTTCCTCGGCATCGAGCATATCCTCGATGCCCTCGCGCGTGCCCTCGGCGTTGCCGTCGTAGCGCACCGTGGCGTTGAACTCGAAGATCTGGCTGTACTGCGTGTCGATGCTGCGCGCGATGTTGTTCTTGAGCATCGACGCCGTGACCACGAGCGCCGTGCACCCCGCCACGCCGATGAGCGTGCCGAACACGCGGCGCGGGTCGTTGACGCAGTTGTTGATGACCGTCTGGGTGAACAGCGGCAGCTTCTGCCAGAACGGCCAGCGCTCGTAGAAGCGCGTGCGCGCGCTGGCCTTCTGCTCGCCGGCGAGCAGTTCGAGCGAGCTGCGCTTGAGCACCGAACGGCACGCGAACCACGTGACGAACAGCAGCAGCGCGAGCTCGACCGCGGTGATGAAGAGCATATCGTGCGGCAGGAGGCTCGGGCCCACGCGCGGCACGTCGAAGTTGGCCTGCAGCCTTCCGTAGAGGATCCCCTGCACCAAAAAGACCGAGACGGCTTGGCCGAGCAGCGCACCGAGCAGCACCGCGAGCGCGGTATATGACAGGTAGCTTGCAGTTATCTCGCCGCTGCGGAATCCCAGCGCCTTCTTAGCGCCGATCTGCGTGACCTGGTCGTGCACGATTCGCGACACCGCGGAGTAACACACGAGCAAGCCCACGATCACGAACAGCGACGCCATGGCCACGCGCAGGTTGTTGGTAAGCGTGAGCACGTTGTCGAGCATGATCGCGCCGCCGGACGAGTAGCGGTCGTTGACGATCCAGTTCATCGAGACGAGCGCGTCGACCTGGGCTTTCGCAGCGTCGTACTGTGCCTTGCCCTCCTCGAGCTCGGCGCTCTTCTCGTCGATGGTCTTCTTGCCCTCCTCGAGCTGCTCGCGCGACTCATCGAGCTGCTGCTGGCCCTCCTCGACCTGAGCACGCCCCTCATCGATGCGCGAGCGCGCGTTGGCGAGCGCGCTGTTGAAGCTGGCCTCGGCGGCGTAGACCTGCGCCCAGCCGTTGTCGAGCTCCACGGCCAGCGCATCCACGCGGGCTTGCAGATCGTCGACGGATGTCTTCGCGGCGAGCAGCATCGCGTCGGCGCCGGTCACGTACTTGTCAAATCCGTGCAAGTGCTCCTCGGTGGCGTCGGTCCACTCCTTGAGGTCCTCGCCCTCGGCAGGCTTCTCGATGGCCGACAACTCGGGATAGAGCCCCACGATGGTGGGCGAGTTGGCGGAGATATCGGCCTGATACTGGTCGACCGCCTCGCACGAGGCGTTGAACAGGTTCTGGTAGAACTCGTCGTACTCCTCCTGCGTGATGATCTCGTCGGCGAGCTGCTCTGCGATGAACTCGAGCTCGGGGCCGTTCATCTCGACCACGCACTCGAGGTTGACGATGGCGAAGTCGAGGGCATTGACCTCGGCGGAGAGCTTGTTGAACTCGGCGGTTTTCGCATCGAGCTCGGCCACGGCCTCGTCGTAGCTGGCCTGCACGCGGCCCATGCTCGCGCGCATGTTGGCGATCATCGGCGAGATCTGCGCGTTCATCTGGTCGTAGCTGGCCTCGCTGTTCTCGAGCTGCGCGATGGCGGCCTCGATCTGGGCCTCCCCGCGCACGAGGGCGTCCTCGCCCTGCTCGATCTGGCGCTTGCCGCTGTCGATGAGGGCCTCGCCCTCGGCGATCTGCGCCGCCGCGTCGTCGAGCTGCCCCTTGGCCTCGGAGTAGATCGCATCGTAGCGGGCCTTGGCGCGCGGCTCGCCCACGGCCTCGATGGCCGCCTTGAGCTCGTCGGAGCGCCCCCTGAACGTATCGCTGAAGGTGTAGCTGCCGCGCAGCGCGTCGGCGCGCACGTACGCGGCCGGGTACATCCCCATGAACGCCTCGGGGTCGAACGCGCTCTCGGGCAGGAACGCGAACGCCTCGATGGAGCCGCCGTCGGCGGAGACGCCCAGCGTGCCGCCCACCTGCGTGAGGTAGAGCGGGTTGGTCACGAGCGCCGTGACCTTGAAGGTTCCCTCGGCGAGGTAGCGCATGCCGTCGGCGTCGTCGGCGCTCACGGCGTCGTGGTCGAACGAGATCGTATCGCCCACCTTGATGCCGTTCGACTGCGCGTACCTGCTGCTGAGCGCGATCTCGTCGGCGCGCGTGGGCAGGGTGCCCTCGACCACCGTGCAGGTGTCCACGCCCTCGGTGATGGAGTGCAGCGCGAACGACGTGCCCTCGTCGCCGATGGTGTGCCGCACGTACGCGCGGTAGTTGGGCACGACCTGCGTGATGCCGTCGATGGCGCGGATGGCCGCAATATCGTCCTCGGAGATGCCGTACGGGTAGAGGATCTCGAAATCGTGGAAGGCGTTCTCCTCGAAGAGCGTCTCGGCCGAACGCTCGAGCGAGCGAGCGGAGGCGCGGATGCCCAGGAACACGCCCACGCCCAGCGCCACGAACATGACGATGGACAGGAACGACACGAGCGTGGCGCGGATCTGCGCCAGCAGCTCTATGATCTGCGTCTTCTTCATGCGGAGACCGCCCTTACCAGACCAGGTCGGCGGCGTGCGCCGGGTGGCGGTTGACGGTGACCTCGTGCAGGCGTCCGTTGCGCAGGCGCACCACGCGGTTGGCCATGCGCGCGATCTCCTCGTTGTGCGTGACCATGATCATCGTGGTGCCGCTCGCGACGACCTCCTCCATCGCGGTGAGGACCTCGATCGAGGTGGTGTAGTCGAGCGCCGCCGTGGGCTCGTCGGCGAGGATGAGCTTGGGGCGCTTGACCAGGGCGCGCGCGATGCAGATGCGCTGCTGCTGTCCGCCGGAGAGACGCGACGGGTAGCTCTTGGCCTTCTCGGCCATGCCCACCTTGGCGAGCGCCTCCTCGATGGGCAGCGGGTCCTTGACCAGCTCGGCGATGAGCGCGAGGTTCTGGTAGGCGTTGAGGTTGGGCATGAGGTTGTAGCTCTGGAAGATGAAGCCGATGTTGTGGCGGCG
>CAMOLV010000080.1 GCA_946619045.1 uncultured Coriobacteriales bacterium
TGCTCGAGGCCATCGGCATCGACCGCGACAAGATCTGCACCTACTGCTGGGACGGCCGCGAGTAGGGTAGAGCATCGCAACATGGGTTCCCGTTTCGCCAACATGCCAGCTTGGTTCTGGAAGCTTGCGCTTGCGGTCTCCGCAGCCATCTGGGGCGCTTCGTTCGTCGTCGTCAAGGGCGCGCTCGACGACGTGCCGCCCTGCTGGATGCTCGTGCCGCGCTTCGGCTTCACGGCGCTCATCCTCATCGTCGTGTTCCGACGCACGCTGATGGAGCACCTCGACCGCGACCACATGCTCTACGGCTCCATCCTCGGCATCTTCTCCGCGCTCGGATTCGTCACGCAGAGCATCGGGCTCGCCGACACTACACCGGGCAGGAGCGCCTTCCTCACGGCCGTCTACTGCATCCTCGTCCCGTTCCTGAACTGGGCCGTGGCGCGGCGCAAGCCCAAGGGGATGCACGTCGTGGCCGCCGTGCTCGCCATCCTCGGCATCGGCCTGATCTCGCTGGGGGAGGGCTTCTCCCTCGCGTTCTCGTTCGGGGACGGCCTCTCGCTCGTCGACGCGGTGTTCTACGCGCTGCACATCGTCTTCGTGGCGCGCTTCTCCGAGGGGCGCGACATCATGACGCTCACCATCGTGCAGATCGTCGCCTCCATCCCCATCGCGCTGGTGTTCGCGCTCGTCCTCGAGCAGCCGCCTGTGCTTGGCGCGATCTCCCCCAGCTTCTGGATCTCCCTCGGCTACCTCGTGATCTTCTCCTCGTGCATCGGCATGGTGGTGCAGAACGTGGCCCAGAGCATCGTCGAGCCCGCCACCGCGGCGCTGCTCCTCTCGCTCGAGAGCGTGTTCGCGGTGTTCTTCAGCGTCATCTTCTTCAACGAGCCGCTCACCGCGCGTATCCTGCTGGGCTTCTCGCTCATCTTCGTGGCGGTGGTCGTGAGCGAGGTCCTGCCGTCGCTGCTCGAGCGCGGGGAACGGCGGCAGTAGCGGACGAGCGCCTCGTCCGGTTGCCGGTGCTCCATGAATCGAGAAATACCGTGGACGCCCCGCCCGCCACGGGGCGCTGTCCTCTGCGCAGTACCATTAAGTGGCTTACTTCGCGAGGGAGGCTGCCTTGATCCAGGACATCGGCGAGCACATCTACGACAACCACTTCGAGCCGCATGACCCGACGCCCCGGAGCTACGTGCTCTGCTACCGGGATGCGACCGTGCTCTGCCGCATCGACGGCGAGACCATCGACCTCCCGTGCCTGCGCGACTTCGCGACGGCCCCCGACCTCCAGTACCTCTTCTCCATCGACGGGATGGACTTCTTCACGCCGCTCGCGGGCACATCCGAGGAACCCGAGGGCTTCTCGTATCAGACCCTCAACTGGCTGCGGTTCGCGGAACCCCAGTACCTGCTCTTCGCCGCGGTCACAGGCTGGCAGCTCTTCCGCTGGTACGAGTCGAACCGCTATTGCGGCCGTTGCGGCCACCCCACGCAGATCGTGCCCACGAGCCGCGAGGTCTGCTGCCCCGCATGCAACGCCGTCATCTATCCCAAGATCGCGCCGGGCGTCATCGTGGGCGTGGTCGACCCGGCCACCGAGCGCATCGTCCTCACCAAGTACGCCGGCCGCGAGCATGCGCATTTCGCGCTCGTCGCCGGCTTCACCGAGATAGGGGAGAGCATCGAGCAGACCGTGGCGCGCGAGGTCATGGAGGAGGTCGGGCTGCACGTCAAGAACCTCGTGTTCTACAAGAGCCAGCCGTGGTCCTACTCCGACACCCTGCTCGTGGGATTCTTCTGCGAGGTCGACGGCGACACCGCCATCACGGTGGACCGTTCCGAGCTCAAGGAGGCCGCTTGGCTCACCCGCGACGAGATGCCCACGCGCGCAGAGGACAAGGTCTCGCTCACGGGCGAGATGATGCGCCTCTTCCGCGCCATCGGCAACGACGTCTTGAAGAGCTGATGGTTGTCCGATTTGCCGCCTGAGCTGCGCCGCGGTTGCTTTAGGCTTGAACGGGTTAGGAAGTTACGGTTTTGGGAGGAGCCACATCCATGATGAACGTCAACGAGTTCGATTTCTTCGTCCCCACGCGCGTGCTGTTCGGCGCCGGCAAGCTCAACCATCTGCATGAGTACGAGCTGCCCGGCACCAAGGCGCTCGTCGTCATCGCGACCGACCCCTTCACGCGCACGCTCGGCCATCTCGACCGCGTGATCGACGAGCTCAAGCTCGCGGGAATCGACTCCATGGTCTTCGACAAGGTCGAGGCCAACCCCACCAAGGAGATCGTCGAGGCCGGCGCGTTCATGGCGCGCGAGAACGGCTGCGACGTCATCGTGGCGCTCGGCGGCGGCTCGGTCATGGACTCCACCAAGTGCATCGCCATGTTCACGCCCCAACCCTCCGACGACCTCTGGGATTACGCAGGCGGCCTCACGGGCAAGAACCTGCCGCTCGTGAACCCCGTGCTTCCCTGGATCGCCATCTCCACCACCGCGGGAACCGGCTCCGAGGTCGATACGGGCGCCATCATCAGCCGCCTCGACACCAACGAGAAGATCCTCGTGGGCGCCCCCGAGCACTTCTCCACCATCGCGGTCGTCGACCCCGAGCTCATGCTCACCGTTCCGCCGCGCCTCACCGCCTACCAGGGCTTCGACGCCATGTTCCACTCCACCGAGGGCTACCTCGGCAACGGCTGCGCGCTCATGATCGAGCCCCTGCAGCTTGCCGCCATCGAGAACGTGGCGACCTACCTGCCGCGCGCCATCGCCGACGGCTCCGATCTCGAGGCGCGCACGCACCTCGCGTTCGCCAACACCATGAGCGGCTACTCCATGGACTTCACCGGCTGCATCGCCTGCCACACGCTCGAGCACACCATGAGCGCCTACGCGCCAAAGCTCCCGCACGGCGCCGGCCTCATCATGATCGCCGAGGCGTTCTACGAGTTCTACATCTCCACGCACATCTACGACGAGCGCTTCGTGCGCATGGCGAAGGCCATGGGCAAGGCCGATGCGAGCAAGCCCGAGGACTTCCTCGAGTGCCTCCTCGCCCTCGAGAAGGCCTGCGGCGTGGACGACCTCAAGATGAGCGATTACGGCTTCACCGAGGAGATGCTCCCCGAGATGGCCGCGAACGCCTACAACACGGGCAACGGCTTCACGCTCGATGCCGCCGAGATCACCGAGGAGATCATCCTCTCCATCTACCAGCGCGCCTTCAAGTAAACGGGGTATGAATTGATTGCAGGGCGGGTGCTTGCCCCGCCCTGTTTCCGTATGGCTGCGCTACAATAGGCGCGCTCATTCGGAAAGGAATCCCATGGTTTTGCTCGGCGCGTTGGTCAACGGCATAGAGGCGTTCATCGGAGGTGCGATCGGCGTCTTCCTGCGCCGTTGGATCAAGAAGGACATGGGCGATTTCCTCATCGTCGGGCAGGGCATGTGCGTCGTGCTGATCGCGGTCCAGGGTATGGTTGCGGGCGGCTCGGCCGTCATCGTGACGCTCTCGATGGCGCTCGGCGGCGTGCTGGGATACCTGATCGATATCGACGGCCTGTTCCATCGTTTCGGCGATTTCATCCAGGCGCGGATCGATGCCGTCTCCAAGGGCAATACCCAGCTCGGCAGCTTCTCCGCCGGATTCGTTCCCGCGTCGCTGCTCATCTGCACGGGCAGCATGGCCATCGTGGGATCGCTCCAGAGCGGCATCCAGCTCGACCACGCCACGCTCTTCTCAAAGGGCATCATCGACCTGATCGTCTGCATGGTCATGGCCTCCACGCTCGGCATCGGCGTGGCGTTCTCCGGTGTGACCGTCTTCATCTACGAGGGCCTGCTCACGCTGCTCTCGACGACGGTCGCCCCGCTGCTCTCCGATCTGGTCGTCAAGAACATGGTGGTCACGGGCTCGCTCCTGCTCCTCGCGATCGGCCTCAACCTCATGGGCGTCACCGACATCAAGGCGGCGAACCTCATCCCCGCGTGCATCATGCCCGTGGTCCTGGTGCCGCTGTTCATGCTCGCAGGTCTTATCTAGGAGGAAGGGATCATCATGGCGTGCGCGTTGGTCACGGGGGCGACGGGCGGCATCGGCACGGAGTTCTGCAACATCCTCGCAGCTCAGGGATACGATTTGGTGCTCGTCTCGCGGAGCGAGGACAAGCTCGCCGAGCTCTCGCAGCGCCTTGAGCGCTCCTACGGCATCGCGGCGCCCATCTTTCCGTGCGACCTCTCCGATCCCGATGCCGCAGACCTGCTCTACCGCTCGCTCGTCGAGCAGGGCATCACGGTGAACATCCTCGTCAACAACGCCGGCTTCGGCGACCAGGGCGCCTTCCTCGATTCCAACTGGGCTCGCCAGGAGGAGATGATCAAGCTCAACATCCTCGCGCTCATGAGGCTCGCCTACCTCTTCGGCAACGATATGCGCACGCGCGGGTTCGGCCGCATCCTCAACGTCGCCTCAGTCGCTGCGTTCGCCGCCGGCCCGTACATGCCTGTGTACTTCGCGAGCAAGGCGTTCGTGCTCTCGTTCTCGCAGGCGCTGGGCGAGGAGCTGCGCGGCAGCGGCGTCACCGTCACGGCGCTCTGCCCCGGCACCACCGCGACCGGCTTCTGGGGAGCGGCGGGCATGGATGCCTCCAACGTGTTCTCGCTCATGGGCGCCCAGTCTCCGCGCTCGGTCGCCGAGCTCGGCGTGCGCGCCCTCATGGCGGGCAAGCCGGTCGCGATTCACTCGGTGCCCTCCAAGCTCGCCAACATCGCCGCACGCCTGGTGCCGCGCCGCGTCTCCACGTGGGTCTGCGGGCAGGTGCTCAAGCGCCGTGTCTAGCAAGGGGTTCGGCAGGGGACGGGACGGCGTGTACCGCGACCCCATCCCCCGCGGGATGCTCATCCGCCTGGCGATCGCCGCAGCGGCGCTGCTCTGCCTGCTCGGATTCGCCGTCGTCCGCGCATGCGGCAGGGGAGAGGAGCCCGTCCAGGCTCCCCGGCCCGCATCCATCTCGTGCGTGGGCGATTCGATCACCTTCGGGTTCGGCCTCTCCAACCGCGATGCGACGTGCTGGACGGAGCTTCTGCCCGGGCTTCTCGATGACGGCAGCACCACGGCGAACTTCGGCGTCACCGGAAGCTGCGCGCTCCGCGACGGCGCCTATCCCTGGATCCGCACCGCGCTCGCATACAGGTTCTGGGAGTCTGAGGAGGATATCGTCATCCTCATGCTCGGCACCAACGATGTCTGCGATGGCAGATGGGATGCAGCGGAATTCGAGCGGGATTACGCCGAGCTCGTGGCCGATATCCAGGCAAAGCCCAGCTCCCCGCAGGTCTTCGTCATGATCCCGCCCGCCATCTACGCGAGCCCCGACCTCGATGCGCGCCTCGTCGAGGAGGCCGCCCCTGCGATCGAGCGCGTGGCCGAGGAAGCCGGCGCGACCGTCATCGATCTCCACGCCCTCACGGCCGGCCATCCCGAGTGGCTTCCCGACGGGATACATCCCAACGAGGAGGGCAACGAGGCTATTGCCGAACTGATCGCGGAAGTGCTGGAAAAGAGATAAATCTTTGTAGTTTTGCGATGGAGAATTATTACAGGTAGATTCAAAAAGCGACCGTTTGCGGGGGATTATCGTCCGTTCATGCTTTAATATTCTCCTATACACCATATTGCAGCCTGATCACGCCAATACGAACACAAGCCTCGTAGGTCGCGCACGCATTTGGAGGAAGCCCGAGCATGCGGCAGCTAGAAGAGCGGATCATCACGGACGGCAAGGTGCTGCCCGGCGGAGTCCTCAAGGTAGGCAGCTTTCTCAACCATTGCATAGACACCAAGCTTCTCGGCGACATGGCCGCCGAGATCGCTTCCCTGTATAAGGACGCAGGTGTCACCAAGATCCTGACGATCGAGGCGAGCGGCATAGCGATCGCCGCTGCGGCGGGCATGGCCTTGGGCGTGCCCGTCGTTTTTGCTAAGAAGCACCGCACCACCAACGTGGAGGGATCGGTCTACATGACCATCATCCACTCCTTCACCCATAACGAGGACTATCACGTGATCGTCCAGCGCGATTGCCTCGACGCCTCCGACAAGATCCTCATCATCGACGACTTCCTCGCCAACGGCAGCGCCCTGCGCGGCCTCATCGACCTCGTCAGCCAGTCCGGTGCCGAGGTTGCGGGCGTCGCCGTGTGCGTGGAGAAATGCTTCCAGCCCGGAGGCGACGAGTTCCGCGCCAAGGGCATCCGCGTCGATGCCCTCGCATCCATCGAGTCAATGACAGACGACGGGCGGATCACCTTCCGCTCGTAGTCTGCGTTGTATAGGAAGACAAGCACATCGGTTCCAAATAGGCGATTCAGTTTCAAAAGGAAGGAAACTACCATGGAAACCAAGCTCACCCGTCGTTCGTTCCTCGGTGCCGGCCTCACCGGTGCCGCCCTCGCACTCGCTGCGTGCGGCGGCTCCAACAACGGTGGCGGCGACGCCGCTCCCGCCGATGGCGGCGAGGCCTCCGAGGCCACCGAGGCTGCCATGAAGGTCGGCCTCATCTGCCTGCACGATGAGAACTCCACCTACGACCTCAACTTCATCAACGGCTTCAAGGAGGCCATGGGCA
>CAMOLV010000081.1 GCA_946619045.1 uncultured Coriobacteriales bacterium
ACATCCAGTACACCGTGGGCATCGGCAAGGAGACGAGCCTCTACGCCGCATGGACCCTCATGCGCGAGCTCAAGATCGACACCCTCTGCATCACCAACGAGCAGAGCGAGATGCTCGGCCTCATCTCCATCAAGGACATCGCCGCCGCCAACATGGACATCTTCGACACGCATGTCCTGGGCGAGTCGCGCACGAGCTTCGCCAACATCCTCGACACCCTCTCCGCGACCCTGGTGTGCGGCGACCCCAACGGCGTCGTCGAGTCCGGCCAGATCCTCATCGGCACCACGCCCGAGGCGCTCGAGACCAAGGTCGGCGAGGGCGACGTGGTGCTCGTCACCAACCTCAAGGCCACGCAGCGCCTCGCCATCGAGAAGGGCGCCTGCTGCCTGATCGTCTGCTGCGACGTGCAGGTCTCCGATAAGATCCGCGCGCTCGCGGCCTCGCACGGCTGCGCCATCATCGCCACGCCCTACGACACCTACGCTGCGGCGCAGCTCATCTGCATGTCCGCTCCCGTGCGCGCGCACATGCTGCCCGCCGACAAGATCGTCTCCTTCTCGCGCAACACCTCGGTCGAGGACGCGCAGAAGATCATGGCCAAGACGCGCCACCGCCTCTACCCCGTGCTCGACAACGCCGGCCGCTATATGGGCTCGGTCACCTCGATCAACCTGCTCGAGCCCAGCAAGAAGCACGTCATCCTCGTCGACCACAACGAGCGCACGCAGGCGGTCGAGGGCATCGAGGAGGCCGAGGTCGTCGAGATCATCGACCACCACCGCATCGGCTCGGTCGAGACCTCCGGCCCCGTCATGTTCCGCAACATGCCCGTGGGCTGCACCTGCACCATCCTCTTCGATATGTTCGACGAGCAGCACGTCGAGATCCCCGCCGACATCGCGGGCCTCATGCTCTCGGCGATCCTCTCCGACACGCTGGCCTTCCGCTCGCCCACCTGCACGCAGAAGGACGTGCGCGCCGGCACCGCCCTCGCGCTCATCGCGGGCGTGAACATCGACCAGTACGCCGACGAGATGTTCGAGGCCGGCGCCGACCTCTCCGGCCGCACCGCCGACGACGTCTTCAACCAGGACTTCAAGGTCTTCTCCCGCGGCCACGTGCGCTTCGGCGTGGGCCAGGGCTCCTATCTCACCGAGAAGAGCCGCCTCGCCGCCGAGGAGCTCATCGGCCCCTACCTCGAGGAGGCGGCGCAGAAGGAGGACCTCCCCCTGCTCTTCTACCTCTTCACCGACATCAAGACCAAGACGTCCGACATGCTCATCTACGGCAAGGACGGCGAGGAGATCGTCGAGCGCGCCTTCGAGACCGAGGCGGAGGGCGGCAAGGCGGTGCTCAAGGGCGTCGTCAGCCGTAAGAAGCAGGTCGTTCCCCCGCTGATGGCCACCATCCAGGGCCTCATCAAGGAACGCGAGGAGTAGCGCGTGGAGCTGTTCTCCGCGCAGTTCCTCCTGTTCCTCTCCGCGGCCTGGTGCGTCTACATGGCGCTCGGCCGCGTGGCACCCGCATACCAATGGACCGCCCTGCTTGGCGCGAGCCTCGTGTTCTACGGCGTCGCGGGCGGCTGGCAGAGCATGGCGTTCGTGGTGCTCGCCGCCCTCGTCACATGGGGTGCGGCGCTGGGGCTCGAGAAGCTCGAAGCCCGCTGCAAGGAAGAGCGCAAGGCCACGGCCGACCGCGCCGAGAAGAAGGCCGTCAAGGCCCGCTACCAGGTGCGCAAGCGCCTCGTGCTGATCGGCGCCCTCGCCATCTGCCTGGGCGTGCTCGGATACCTCAAGTACTGGGACACCATCCTGCACTACCTCATGCCGAGCGCCGGCACCCTCGGGCTCGTGCTGCCCCTGGGCATCTCGTTCTTCACCTTCCAGGCAACGGGATACGTGATCGACGTCTACAACGGCAAGGAGGCCGCGGAGCCCGACTTCGCCAAGCACCTGCTGTTCGTGTCGTACTTCCCGCAGCTCATCCAGGGCCCCATCAACAAGCACCGCACGCTCGCCGCCCAGCTCACGGCCCCGCATGCGCCCGATGCGCACGGCATGCGCAGGGGCGCGCTGCGTCTGGCGCTGGGCATCTTCAAGAAGTTCAGCATCGCCATCATGCTCCAGAAGACCGTGGGCGAGATCTTCGGCAACGTGGACGCCGCCATCCCCGGCGCACTCGTGGTGGTGGGCCTGCTCGCCTACAACGCGCAGCTCTACGGCGACTTCTCGGGCGGCATCGACATGGTCGAGGGCGTCTCGGAGCTCTTCGGCATCCAGATGGACCAGAACTTCAGGCAGCCGTACTTCTCGACGTCGCTCGCGGATTTCTGGACGCGCTGGCATGTGTCGCTCGGCGCGTGGATGCGCGACTACGTGTTCTACCCCATCGCGCTCACCAAGCCCTTCCAGGCGCTCGGCAAGTGGGCGGGCGCGCACTGGGGCCGCCACATAGGCCGCACCATCGGCGCCTGCATCGCCAACGTGATCGTGTTCCTGCTCGTGGGCCTCTGGCACGGCGCGCAGGCGCACTACCTGGTGTGGGGCCTCTACAACGGCGTCATCGTGGCGCTCGCCGACCTCTTCAAGCCGCTCTTCGACCGCATGGCCGAGGCGCTCCACGTGAACCGCGAGGGCAGGGCCTGGCATGCGTTCGCCATCCTCCGCACCTTCATCGTCGTGACCATCGGGCGCTACTTCGACTGCATGCCCGTGGTGGGCGACGCGCTCATCTGCCTGCGCAACACCTTCGCCAACTTCATGCCCGTTCCGTGGGGCCAGATGCTCGAGGCGCTGGGCTTCACCAAGGGCCTCATCCCCGGGCGCGTGCTCCTCTGCATCGCCGTCGTGCTCGTCATCGACTACCTCTACGAGAAGGGCATGGACGTGCGCGAGCGCTTCCTCGCGCTGCCCGCGCCCGTGCGCTTCATCGTCTACCTGGTGCTGGGCTTCTTCGTGGTGAGCTCGCTCAACCACGTCTCCGAGGTGGGAGGAGGGTTCATGTATGCGAACTTCTAAGCTGCGCTCGGCCCTCGTCGCCCTCGTCTTCATCGTCATCGCCGCGCTCGCCAACATGGGCCTCACCTATGCGCTCGAGCCCTACGGCACCATCACCGAGCTCATCTGGTCGCAGTACCGCGCGCTCGAGCCGGGCCAGATCGACACGCTCTGCCTTGGATCGTCCTACGCGCATCGCTCGTTCGACCCCGCGGCCATCGATTCCACGCTCGGCTCCACGAGCTTCAACTTCGCCACGCCCGCGCAGTCGCTCGACTGCAGCTACGACGCCATCGAGCTCGCCATCCACGAGCACGGCGTGCAGCGCGTGATCTTGGGCCTCGGCATCGAGACGCTCCCCGAGAAGCCCTGGATCAACACGTACATCACGTTCAAGCAGGCGCAGATGGAGGGTATGGGATTGTCCGAGAGCATCGCGACCTTCCTCCAGATCCCGCTCCACGGCAGCTTCTCGGGTGGAGCCGCGTCGCTGGGCGCGTTCTTCCCCTGGGCCTACAACCACGTGTCGCTCAACCCCTCGGCCGTGCTCGCCAACATCGAGGCGCGCCGCACGCTCTCGCTCGAAGAAGCCGCAGCCGCCAACGACGAGGCCATGACCGCCTTCGGTATGGGCTACTGCAACTACGACACGCACCTCCCCTACAACTGGATCGCGCCGGGCCAGGTCTCCGCGAACCGCTGGGACGTCTCGCAGCCCGATCCCGAGAACCTCGACGCGCTCATGCGCATCCTCGCGCTCTGCGAGTCCGAGGGCGTCGAGCTCTATGTGGTGGTGACCCCGCGACCCTCCTTCGAGGTGCTGGGCTTCGGCGACGTCTATCCCGCCAACATGTCCGAGCTCCAGCAGATCGTGGAGGCGGGCGGCGGCACCTATCTCGACATGAACCTCGTCCACGCGGACGTGTACGCCCCGCTCGACGACGACTTCGGCGATCCCGAGCACTTCAACCCCGTGGGAGCCGCGCGCTTCTCCGAGGCGCTCGGCTCGCTCATCGCGCGCATCGAGGCGGGCGACGACGTCGCCGCGGACTTCTACACCTACGACGGCTGGGATGCGTACCTGACGAGCCTGGACCGCATCTCGATCGTCAACTTCACCGCCACGGCGGTCGACGGCGGCATCGAGGCGGACGCCGTGGCCTACACGGGAGACCCGTCGCAGGTGCTCTACCGCTTCAGCGTGGTCGACGAGAATGGAGACCTCGAGGTTATCCGCGACTGGAGCCCCGATGCGCACCTCTCGCTCGCGCGCGAGGGGCATGGAACGTGTACCATACACGTGGACGCACGCTTGGCCGACTCCCCCGCCGAGGTCGACCGCAGCTACCAGGACCTCGTCCTGTACTAGGAGATTCGCGTATGAAGAACGTACTTGAGTGGCTCGAGGCCGCAGCCGGCGCATGCCCGGGCAAGCTCGCCGTTGCGGACGAGGGCGCCGAGCTCTCGTTTGCCGAGCTTCAGGCGAAGGCGCAGGCCGTCGGTTCCGCGCTCGCCCCGCTGGCAGGCGCCGGGAAGGCCGTGGCCATCTACGCCGAGAAGGGCGCCGACGTGCTCGCGGCGATGTTCGGCATCGTCTATGCGGGCGGCTTCTACTCGCTCATCGACACGCGCCAGACCAAGCCGCGCGTGGAGTCCATCCTCGCCGCGCTCGCACCCGCCGCCGTCATCACCGACGAGGCCAACCGCGCGGCATGCCTCGAGATGCTCGCGGGCACCGGATACGAGCCCCTCATGCTCGAGGACCTCGCCGCGCATGCGGTCGATGCGGACGCACTCGCCGCTGCGCGCGCCGCCGCCATCGACACCGACCCGCTCTACTGCAACTTCACGAGCGGATCGACCGGCACGCCCAAGGGCGTGCTCGTGAGCCACCGCTCGGTCATCGACTTCATCCCCGTGTTCTGCTCGACCTTCGGCATCCGCGAGGACGACGTCATCGCCAACCAGGCGCCGTTCGACTTCGACGTGTCGGTCAAGGACATCTACTCGATGCTCTGCATGCGCGCGACGATGCAGGTCATCCCCCGCGCGTACTTCTCGCAGCCCACGCTGCTCATGGACTTCCTGGCCGACCGCGGCGCCACCGTGCTCGTGTGGGCGGTCTCGGCGATGTGCTTCGTCTCGATCATGAACGGCTTCGGGTACCGCGTGCCCCAGAAGGTCCGCCTCGTGATGTTCTCGGGCGAGGTCATGCCGCCCAAGCAGCTGCGCATCTGGCAGAAGTGGCTGCCCGACGCCACCTACGTGAACCTCTACGGACCCACCGAGATCACCTGCAACTGCACCTACTACGTGCTCGACCGCGAATTCGGGAACGACGAGGTCATCCCCATGGGCAGGCCGTTCGATAACGAGCGCGTGTTCCTGCTCGACGAGGACGACGCGCTGGTGGACGCCCCGGGCGAGGTGGGCGAGATCTGCGTTTCCGGCACGGCGCTCGGCCTGGGGTATCTGGGCGATGCGGAGCGCACGGCCGCCGCCTTCTGCCAGAACCCGCTCAACACGCGCTGGCTCGAGCCCATCTACCGCACGGGCGACCTGGGCAGGATCGACGAGGACGGCAACTTCGTGTACGTCTCGCGCAAGGACCATCAGATCAAGCACCTGGGCCAGCGCATCGAGCTGGGCGACATCGAGGCGAGCGCCACGGGCGTGGAGGGCGTCGAGCGCTCATGCTGCCTCTACGACGCCAAGCGCAAGAAGATCAAGCTCTTCTACGTGGGCGAGATCGCCAAGGAGGAGCTTGCCGAGCAGCTGCGCGCGCTGCTGCCGTCGTTCATGGTGCCCGGCGCGATCCGCCAGATCGATGCCATGCCGCTGACGAAGAACGGTAAGATAGACAGGACCGCACTGGCCGAACTCAAATAGGAGATTCGCATGGATACCACCCTCGAGGGACTCATCGAGCTGCTTCAGGACGTCAAGGAGGACGTCGATTACGAGACCTGCACCACGCTGATCGACGACCACGTGCTCGACAGCTTCGACATCCTCTCCATCATCTCGACGCTCAACGATGCCTACGACATCTCGATTCCCGCCGCCGAGATCGTTCCCGAGAACTTCAACTCCGCCGCATCGCTGCTCGCCATGGTCGAGCGCCTGATCGACGAGGACTAGCGCCGCTTCATGCACAGCCTGCACGCACGTCTTCCCCGCAACTTCGTGCTCGAGGAGCGCCTCGAGCGCTATGCGGACGCCATCGAGCTCGAGCCCGCCCGCCTCGCCGGCCGGTGGGCCGTGGCATGCGCCAAGCTGGGTTCGGCGCCGTTCCGCGCGGTGAGGCTCGACATGGGCTGCGGCAAGGGCGCGTTTCTCGTGGAATCCGCCCGTCGCGAGCCCGACGTGCTGTACGTGGGGCTGGACGGCGAGCCGGTGTGCATCGCCTATACCGCGCAGCATATCCTCGAGGCGGGGCTTGCCAACGCCGTGGTGGCGCCCGCGCTGGGAAGCGACGTATGCCGCATCTTCGGCGAGGGCGAGCTCGACGAGCTCACCATCAACTTCCCCACGCCCTACCCGCGCAAGAAGGAGGCCGACAAGCGCCTGGTC
>CAMOLV010000082.1 GCA_946619045.1 uncultured Coriobacteriales bacterium
TCAAGGTCGCCGTGTACGACGGCTCCTACCACCCCGTCGACTCCAACGAGATGGCATTCAAGACCGCTGCCCGCATCGGCTTCCAGAAGGCCGTCGAGCAGGCCGACGCCGTCATCCTCGAGCCCATGGCGCACCTCGCCATCACCGTGCCCGACAGCTACGCCGGCGCCGTGATGGGCGACGTCTCCGCCAGCCGCGGCCGCGTCGAGGGCATGCATGCCGCCGACGGCCAGCACACCGGCGAGACCACCATCGAGGCCACCATCCCGTATGCCGAGGTCACCGACTACGCCACCCGCCTGCGCTCGCTCTCCCGCGGCACCGGCGAGTTCGAGCTCGAGATGGCCGGCTACGAGCAGGTTCCGCACGACATCCAGGCGCGCCTTGCCAAGGAGTACCAGGAGAAGCGCAACGCCGAGAAGTAGGCTTGCACCGCACCGCATGAACGCAGGGGCCGTCCGAAAGGGCGGCCCTTTCTTGCGGCGCGTATGTTGCCATACCGTCCAGCATGCCGATTAACCTGCTAGATCTCGGGGAATACTGCTACTATTGAACAGTCGTCGTTCCCGACCAAGGAGGTTGCGCTTCCGCGCATGGACATAGCCGTATCACTTGTCGTCACGTTCCTGCTCACCCTCGCAAACGGTTTCTTCTCCGCCTCAGAGCTGGCGGTCGTATCTGCCAAGAAGGCCATCCTCGAGCCCGAGGCCGAGGAAGGCGATAAGCAGGCCAAGCTCGTGCTCGATCTCGCCGCCGATTCGGGGGACTTCCTCGCCACCATACAGGTCGCCATCACGCTCGTCGGATTCGCCGCCTCGGCATTCGCAGCGACGAGCCTCTCCGAGCCCTTCGGCGCCTGGATGACGTCGCTCGGCCTCGATGCCGGCATCGCGCGTCCCCTGGCGACGGTGCTGATCACCCTCATCGTGTCGTACTTCTCGATCGTCGTGGGCGAGCTCGTGCCCAAGCGCATCGCGCTCTCCGATCCCGAGGGCGTTGCCAAGAACGTCTCGGGCCCCATCCGCGCCTTCATGACCATCGCCAAGCCGCTCGTGCTGCTCACCGCCCATTCGTCCGTGGGCCTCTCGCACCTCATGGGCATCGCAGATCCCGACATGGATGCCGGCGCGTCCGAGGACGAGATCAAGTACCTGGTCACCGACTCCGAGGAGCTCACCGAGGAGGAGAAGACCATGATCCACGAGGTCATCGACCTGGGCGACACCGTCGCCTACGAGGTCATGGTGCCGCGCGTGGACGTGACGGCGGTCGAGGACGGCACCACGCTCGCCGAGGTGCTCGACATCATGCGCGAGACGGGTTACTCGCGCATCCCCGTCTACCGCGAGACCATCGACCGCATCGTGGGCATCGCCCACCTCAAGGACCTGCTCGCGCCCATCCTCGACCAGCGTGCCGAGACGCACGAGATCAGCAGGTACATGCGCCAGGCGCGCTTCGTCCCCGATACCAAGGACATCATGCCGCTGCTCTCCGAGATGCGCGCCACGCACGACCAGATGGTCATCGTCATCGACGAGTACGGCGGCACGGCGGGCGTCATCACGCTCGAGGATATCGTCGAGGAGGTCGTGGGCGAGATCGAGGACGAGTTCGATCCCGACAACAAGTACCTCACGCAGGTCTCCGAGCGCGAATGGCTCGTCGACGGCAGGTTCCCCATCGACGATGCCCTCGAGCTGGGCTGGCCCGTCGAGGATACCGAGGAGTACGAGACGGTCGCGGGCTTCGTGCTCGAGCTCGCCGACAAGCTTCCGCGTCCCGGCGACATGTTCGAGCATGAGGGCTGGCAGTTTCGCGTTCAGTCGCTCAGGGGCCGCCGTGTGTCGATGCTGCGCGTGATTGCGCCGGAGCCCGAGCCCGAGAACGACGACGAGACGCTATCATCTACAATGGATTAAGCGCAAATCGCTGACCTCAATGAGAAAGGCGCACAACCGTGGCCCAGCTTATCGATATCAGGAAAGTCACCATCACCTCCCGCACCCTTGCCGCGGAGGTCTGCATCGCCGATGAGGCGCCCCTGTTCACCGGGGACGACCCCGAGGGCACCGATCGCATCGTCGACCTCATGCCCCAGATCGCCGACCACGCCTGCTATGGCGACGGCGGCGCTACCTTCGGCGAGGTCCTCGGCGACACCGAGCTCGCGCACCTGCTCGAGCATGTGACCGTCGAGCTTCTCGCCCGCACCAACCTCGCCGGCGACATCGCCAGCGGCCAGACCCGCACGATCGACGACATCGATCGCCTCTACGAGGTGCGCTTCGCGTGCCCCGACGACGTCCTCGTCGCCGGCGCGCTCTCGAGCGCCTGCTGGGTCATCGACTGGGCCTATACGGGCGGCGGAGATCCCGAGCCCGACATCGACGCCATCGCGAGCGGCCTCGTCGGCCTCGTCCAGAGCCTCGACGGCACGGCCGAGGCTGCACCTGCGGCCGAGGAGCCCGAGGAGGCGTTCGATCCCGATGCCACCATCATCGGCGGTCCCTTCGTCGAGGAGGCGGCAGCCCCCGAGGCCGGGGAGGAGCCCGAGCTTCCCGCCGAGGAGCCCGCAGAGGACGTCCAGCCCGAGCTTCCCGTCGAGGAGCAGGCCGAGGACGAGCCTGAGGAGGAAGATCCATGGGCGGGGGAGGACATGCCCGCCCCGCAGTTCGTACGATAACCAGCTAGCAGATAGGAGATTGTCATGGGAAAGAAGCTCAACTTCGTCTTCGGAGCGCTCATGGGCGCCGCTGCCGGCGTTGCCGCCGGTGTTCTGCTCGCCCCGCGCGCCGGTGCCGAGTCCCGCGCCATGGCCGCCGATGCCGTGAACGATGCCTGGGATACCGCCGTCGACAGCTATGAGAAGGGCGCCAAGGTCGTCTCCGAGCGCGTTGCCGACGTTGCCTCCGCCAACGGCATCTCCTCCGACGAGCTCCGCGAGAAGGTCGACGCCGCACGTGCGCGCATGGACCAGCTCCGCGACTCCCTCTCCGACGCCGTCGCCACCGCCTCCGCCCAGGTCGTCGACGTGGTGAACACGGTCTCCGACCAGGTCGCCTCCATGGCTGACGCCGCTGCCGACGCAACCGGCACCGCAGCCGAGGCCGTCAAGGTCGAGGTTGTCGAGGAGGATGCCGAGACTCCCGCCGAGTAGGCTCCCATGCTTAAGATGACGCAGCTCATAGGCCTCGCGGTCTATGCGCCGAAGGGCGGCCGCAGACGTTCCGACGATGCGGCCGTGCCCGTTAAGAAGATCGGAAAGGTTCGCAACGTGGTCTGCTCGCCTTCGGGCAAACGCGTTGCGGGCCTTATCGTGCATCAGCGCGATATCGCCGGCATGATCGCGCAGCCCGACCTCTTCGTCGCCTACGATTCGTTCGAGACGTACGAGAAGGGGCTGCTCATCTCCCGTCCCGACGACGGCGTCGACGATGCCGCGCGCAAGCGCCTCGGCCTCGACTGGGATTCATGCATCATCTGGAACGGCATGGACGCCAAGACCGAGGACGGCAAGCAGCTCGGCCACGTGGCCGACATCGAATTCTCCACCAAGACCGGCAAGGTCAGGGCCTATCACCTGGGCGACGGCAATATGGCAGAGTCGCTGGTCGGGCATGTCGCCGTGCCCGGCTCAATGCTCATCGGATATAAGGACGGCTGGATGATCGTCGCGGACGAGGCGGCGCATCTCGAGCTCTCGGGCGGTGCCGCGGGCAAGGCGGGCGAGACCTACGCCAAGGCCAAGGACAGCGTTTCGAGGGCGACCAAGAAGGCCGACGACGCTGCCAGCAAGGCGATCGACAAGGGCTCGCGCGAGGTCGGCAAGGCTCTCGGCAAGGCCAAGAAGGCCGTCGGCAAGGACCCCATCAAGAAGGCCAAGAAGCACATGAAGGGCGTCGGCTCGATGTTCGGGGAGTTTGCCGAGGAGTTCAAGAAGGCCAGCAAGTAAGCGCGGCGTTGCTCGGCATCGCAGACCGGAGAGCAGGTAGCGTGGAAACCCGGAAGAGAACAGGCTTCTTCAAACAGGTCTATATCCTGGCCTTCGTCTGCCTGCTCGTCTCGAGCATCCTGACGCTCTTCGTCCAGCGCTCCCTCGCCTTCCGCAGCATCGAGCGCGAGCGCCATGCCGTTGCGGCGAACATCTCCGACGAGGTCGTCTCGTCCATCAAGGAGTATCCCGCCTACCGTTGGCTGCTGCGCTATTGGTACGAGCACGCCGACGAGCTGGACATCGAGTACGACGTCGATTTCGGGGGCGGCACGGCCACCGAGCTCAAGGTCCAGACGCTCTTGGAGCGCAACCCCGGGTTCCATATCGAGTACGCCAACGCTCGCGACGTGGAGCGCCTGTCCCCCGAGGACCGCAAGCTCTACGCGGAGATCGTGTATACCTGGCTGACCAACCGCATCGACCAGATCAAGCGCAACTACGACGTGGAGTTCCTCTACGTCATCATGACCGACACCAAGGCGGGCGATCAGCCGTATCAGACGCAGTACTTCCTCATGAGCGGCGCCGACGAGGGGGCTGTCCGCGGACGGGAGTACGGGCAGGTCTACCTGCTGGGAACCCTCGTCTCGGTTGCCGACAACGAGAGCCTCATGGAAGCCATGCGCTCCACCGTCGAGAATTCCCGCCCCGGGAGCGACGCCGGCTCGGGCGGGAGCCAGACCGCCACGTATGTGGGCACCGGCAGCGAGTTCGCCGATTTCTACGCATACGTCGACCAGATCAATGCCAAGGCGGTGCTGGTGGGCATCACCTACACCCTCACCGATCTGGAGGCCGCCGTCTCGACCGAGGTCGTCCAGGGATCGCTGACCTCGGTCCTCCTCCAGCTCCTGCTGCTCGTCATCGTCATGCGCTTCCTCTTCAGGTTCGTGCTCGTCCCGCTCAAGAAGGTCATCGGCAACATCCGCTTCTACACCGAGACCAAGGACAGCGACACGACGGTGCGCAACCTCACGGAGCTTCTGCAGGGGTCGCAGGGCTTCGCCGTCAGGCGAAACGAGATCGGCGAGCTCTCGGAGGACGTCGTCCACCTGGCCCATGAGATCGACGATTACGTGAGCGAGATCGAGGCGATCACCGTCGACCGCGAGAAGATGGCCGCAGAGCTCGGACTTGCCTCGCGCATCCAGGCGGATATGCTCCCGAGCATCTTCCCGCCGTTCCCCGACCGCACCGAGTTCGACATCTATGCCGCGATGGATCCCGCCCGCGAGGTGGGCGGCGACTTCTTCGACTTCTTCTTCATCGACGACGACCATCTGGCGATCGCGATCGCCGACGTCAGCGGCAAGGGCGTCCCCGCGGCGCTCTTCATGATGGCATCGATGATCATGCTGCACGATAGCGCCCTGGTCGAGAAGGACCCGGCGCGCGTGCTCGAGTCCATCAACAACTCGATCGGCTCGGCGAACCGGGAGAGCATGTTCGTGACCGTCTGGCTCGGCGTGCTCGAGGTCTCGACGGGCAGGCTCGTCGCCGCGAACGCCGGCCACGAATGCCCCGTCGTCATGCATCCCGGCGGCGATTTCGAGATGGTCAGGGACAAGCACGGCTTCGTGATCGGCGCGCTCGAGAATATGAGATATACCAGCTACGAGATCCAGCTCGAACCCGGTTCCAAGCTGTTCGTCTACACCGATGGCGTTCCCGAGGCAACCGCTGCCGATATGCAGATGCTCGGCACCGAGAGGATGGTCGAGACGCTGCGCGGTGCGCAGGACGGGACTCCCGAGCAGATCATCGGCTCGGTCAAGCAGGCGATCAAGGACTTCGTGGGCGACGCCGAGCAGTTCGACGACGTCACCATGCTCTGCCTGGAGTACAAGGGCGCCGAGTAGAATGGGCGAAGCGGCAGGTCGTTCTGCCGCACCGCTTTCCCGAACCTACAATCCCATCGCGCTCAGGATGAACATGATGACCGTCAGGATGATCACGGTCACGATGGTGAACCAGGTGAGCGCATTCCAGATGCGGCCGTTGGCGTAGGCTCCCATGACGTGCTTGTCGCTCGCGATGCCCACCATGAAGATGAGCAGCACCGGCAGGAGCACGCCGTTGATGACCTGCGCGGCCATCATGATGCCGAAGAGGTTCGCATCGGGCATCAGCACGATGCCGGCGGAGATGACGATGATCGCCGAGATGATGGCGCGGTAGGTGGGAGCCTCCGCCCATGTGCGGTCGCTGCCATGCTCCCAACCGAACGCCTCGCAGATGGCGCTCGACGTGATGCCGGGCAGCACGCAGGCTGCGAGGAAGGATGCGCCGATCAGGCCCGCGCCGAAAAGCACCTGCGCGTATTCGCCCACGAGCGGGGCGAGCGCGATGGCGGCGTCCTCGGCGCCCTCCACCACGATGCCCGCGGGGTAGAGCACGGCGCCCGTGACCAGGATGATGAACCACGAGATCGCGCTTGCGACCACCGACCCGGTGACGGTGTCGATCTGCTGGTAGGGGATGTCCTCCTCGCGCGCTCCGCGCTCGACCACGTTGCTCTGCGCCA
>CAMOLV010000083.1 GCA_946619045.1 uncultured Coriobacteriales bacterium
GGGACAGGTTTGCTGTCACGTTTCCTGCCGGGGGGACAGGTTTGCTGTCACGTTTTCCCACAGGACTGCTCAATAAAGCTAATCGTTTTCTTTCAGGTAACTTTCATATAACTGACAGAATAAATAGCAGTTAAAATGGCTTTTATGTGAACAAAAATTTATCCTTTAACAACCGACATCTGTCCCCTTATGATTGGTCCTCAACGACTGTCGAGGAGGGCATAGATGAGGGCACCGAGAGAGCGTGGCACTTCGAACATCTACCATATCGTCGCCCGCGGATCAGGGCGGCAGCTCATCTTCGAAGATGACGACGATCGTAAGGAGTTCCTGGCCATACTGTCGAGCGTGTCCAAGCGCTTCAGCCTCGAAATCTATGCTTGGTGCCTCATGGGAAACCACGTGCACCTCCTGATTCACGCTGATATGGAGCACATCTCCCCTGCGATGCAGGTTCTTCTCTGCACCTATGCCATGCACTACAACGAGAAAACCGGACGAAGCGGGCATTTATTCCAGGAACGCTTTGGCAGCGAGCCCGTGGATACCGATGAGCATCTCCTGTCCGCTATGAGGTATATCCACCTCAATCCCGAAAAAGCCCGCATCGAACAGCACGACCGCTATTGCTGGTCGAGCTATGCCGAGTACCTCGGCGAGCCGGGCCTTTGCTCGACGGATTTCATTCTCTCGCTGTTTGGGAACAGGCAAGACTATACTTCCTTCCACAGCATTTCAGATGAGGACATCGAGTTTATCGATGTCGCCAGACCGCGCTATTCGAACCGACCGTTTTCCGATTCGGAGGCTATTCGTATAGCGAATAGCGTTCTGGGCGGTATTCGCTTATCCGATATAAAGACATTCGAGCGAGGCAAGCGAAATCGCCTGCTCAACATGTTGCTCGATCAGGGCCTCTCGATAAGGCAAACAGAACGGCTGACAGGCATCGGCCGTGGGACGATTGCATATGCGAGACAACATGACAGCAAACCTGTCCCCCTGGCAGGAAACGTGACAGCGGACCTGTCCCCCTGGCAGGAAACGTGACAGCAAACCTGTCCCCCTGGCAGGAAACGTGACAGCGGACCTGTCCCCCTGGCAGGTTTAGAAGTCGGCGCTTCCGACCGTGCGGGGATGCGGGATGACGTCGCGGATGTTGTCCATGCCCGTGAGGTACATGACGAGGCGCTCGAAGCCCAGTCCGAAGCCGGCATGGCGGCAGGTGCCGTACTTGCGCAGGTCCAGATAGTACTTGTAGGACTCGCGGTCCATGCCGAGCTCGTCGATGCGCTGCTCGAGCAGGTCGAGGCGCTCCTCGCGCTGGCTGCCGCCGATGATCTCGCCGATGCCGGGAACCAGGCAGTCCGCAGCCGCGACGGTCTTGCCGTCGTCGTTGAGGCGCATGTAGAAGGCCTTGATCGCCGCGGGATAGTCGGTCACGAACGTGGGGCGCTTGAAGTGCTGCTCGGTGAGGTAGCGCTCGTGCTCGGTCTGCAGGTCGCAGCCCCACTCCACCGGGTACTCGAACTTGGTGCCCGCAGCGGCGGCATCCTTGAGGATCTCGATCGCCTCGGTGTAGGTGACGCGCGCGAAGTCGGACGACACCACGTGGTTCAGGCGCTCGAGCAGGCCCTTGTCGACGAAGCGGTTGAACATGTCGAGCTCGTCGGGGCAGCGCTCCATGACGGCGGAGATGACGTACTTGAGCATGGCCTCGGCAACCTGCATGTCGTCCTCGAGGTCGGCGAAGGCGATCTCGGGCTCGATCATCCAGAACTCGGCGGCATGGCGGCGCGTGTTGGAGTTCTCGGCACGGAAGGTGGGGCCGAAGGTGTAGACGCTGCCGAACGCCGTGGCGAAGCTCTCGGCCTGGAGCTGGCCGGACACGGTGAGGTTGGTGGCGGAGCCGAAGAAGTCCTGGCTCCAATCGATCTCGCCGTTCTCCTTGCGCGGCGGGTTGGCCGGGTCGATGGTGGTGACGCGGAACATCTCGCCGGCGCCCTCGGCATCGCTCGCGGTGATGATCGGCGTGTTCACGTAGACGTAGCCGAGGCCCTGGAAGAACTCGTGGATCGCGAACGCCGCGACGCTGCGCACGCGGAACACCGCGCGGAAGAGGTTGGAGCGCGGGCGCAGGTGCTGGATGGTGCGGAGGAACTCGATGGAGGTGCGCTTCTTCTGCAGCGGATAGTCCTCGGCGCTCGGGCCCTCGACCACGATCTGGGCGGCCTGGAGCTCGAAGGGCTGCGGAGCCTCGGGCGTGAGCTTGAGCTCGCCCGTGACGATGAGGGCCGCGGAGACGCCCTGCGAGGCGATCTCGTCGTAGTTTGCGAGCGTCTCGCGGCTCATGACGACCTGCAGGTCCTTGAAGCAGCTGCCGTCGTTGAGCATGACGAACCCGAAGTTCTTCATATCGCGAATCGAGCGGACCCAGCCGCAGACGGTCACGGTGGTGCCGCCCAGGATCTGGGAATCGGCGAACAGGCGGGCGATGGTGGTGCGCTCCATTGGGAAAACCTCCTCGTTACGGGTCAACCATATGATGATAGTCCAAACGGCTCGATTGTGCCGCTGAGCGTTTTATCTGACCCCGCGTCACAGCCCCGTGGTATGTTTTTTCGTGATATCGCCAACCTCCGAGGTTTAAGACAACGTCGGAATGGTGAGAACAGGATTGTAGGGTCCGTCCCTCCAACAGAAAGGTATGATCATGGGCATTTTCTCTCGTATCGGCGACATCCTCCAGGCAAACATCAACGACCTCATCGACAAGGCCGAAGATCCCGAGAAGCTGGTGAAGCAGCTCATCATCGAGATGGACAACCAGGTTGACGACGCCACCAAGGCCCTCGGCCAGGCCATGGGCTCCCAGAAGGTCGCCGCCATGGAGCTCGCGGACGCCAAGGCCGTCGCAGCCGACTGGAACGACAAGGCCAAGCTCGCCCTCAAGGCCGGCAACGAGGCCCTCGCCAAGAAGGCCCTCGACGCCAAGGTCGGCGTCGACCAGCAGGTCGCGTCCCTCCAGGCCAACTACGACCAGATCACCGCCAACGTCGACTCCCTCAAGGCCCAGGTCGAGCAGCTCAAGATGAAGCTCGACGAGGCCCGCAGCCGCCAGCAGGTCCTCGTGGCCCGCAGCCGCATGGCCGACGCCGCCCAGAAGACGGCCGTCACCATCACCTCCGCCACCACCGACTCCGCGTTCGCCAAGCTCGACGCCCTCGAGCGCAAGATCGCCGAGAAGGAGGCCACCGCTGAGGCGTACGGCACCATGAGCGGTCTCGCCGCCGACCAGATCATCATCAGCGACGAGGACGAGTTCGCCAAGCTCCAGCATGAGGCCGCGGTCAACGACCAGCTTGCCGCCCTCAAGGCCGAGCTCAACCTCGACTAGTCCCCAGACGGGTTCATTCGGGAGGGGTATCGGACGCGCAACGCCCGGTGCCCCTCTTTCGCAGCAACTACTTTGAGGCAGGTTTTCCATGGATGACTTCCTTTTCTTCCTGATCATCCTCGTGGTGTGCATCGGCATCTTCTCGTACTTCAGCAGCAGGAACTCGAGCTCCACCTCCGACAAGGCTGCCGAACCCGACACCGCCGCGCAGACCAAGGACCAGATGGCCTACGACATCAAGGCCACCAAGACGAGCCGCATCGTCGACGCCGTCGAGATTCTCGACGAGCTCGGCGCCATCTCGCAGGGCCATCGCCAGTACTGCGAGCTCGTCGGCACCTCGATGCCCAAGTCGGGCGTCATCGCCCCCTACAGCCAGCGCGAGGTCGCCTACTACGACATCCGCTGCTACCGCATCGAGAGCAAGGCGGGCGTCGAGACCGAGACGCTCATCGCGCATGAGACCTCGATCGACCCGTTCTACTTCAAGGACGGCTCGTGCGACACGCCCGTCTACGTCGACCTCAAGTCCTTCGGCAAGAACGTGATCCTGGTCAACTCGACCAACCACATCGAGGGCCCGAATTCCGACTTCGCCAAGGCCGCGTCCAACCACCTCACCGCCTCCGGCGCATCCGGCGGCGCCCTCGCCATGGTCGGCGAGATCCGCGAGCGCGCGTCGGTCCTCGGCGTCGAGGCCAAGCGCCTGCTCGACTGGCTGCTCCCCGCTCCGGTGGCGGGCCTCGCCCTCGCAGGCGCCGGCGCAGACGGCTCCACGATCGCCGTTCCGAGCAACGTCATGTTCGCCCAGGGCTACGGCAAGATGAACAGCCGTCCCAGCCGTCCCAACAGCCGTCCCCAGATCAACGTCAACGTGGGCTACGGCTACGGCGTCCCGCGCGGCCTGGGCGACTTCATGGGCGGCAACTACTACGGCCAGAGCCATGTTCCCGGCAGCTACGGCGTGCCCCGCACCGCCTACGGCTACGGCACCTCCATGGGCGACCTGATGCTCAACATCGGCCTCGGCGCCCTGCTCAGCACACTCGCCTCCACGCCCACGCAGACCACGGTGCGCGACACCTCGGTCCGCACCCCGCAGACCACGCTCCGCGGCTACCGCCTGGTCGAGGACGTCGTGCCCCTGAACAGCCCCATCTACTGCATCGGCGAGCTCTACCGCGTGGGCACCGATGTCTACATGGGCCGCTCCATCGATGAGAACTACCCCACCTCCTACTTCGCCACGAAGCCCGAGGCCGAGGTTCTCCAGACCCTCAAGTCCTAGCTATGGACTACCAGCTGCTGACACGGCAGATGGAATCGCTTGCAGAGGGGGAGCCCGCGTGGCTCCCCCTTCTTGCGAACGCCTCCGCGCTGCTATGGGAATCGCTCGACTGCCTCAACTGGGCGGGCTTCTACCTGACGATGCCCCTCGATGACGGCACCCCCGAGCTCGTGCTCGGGCCCTTCCAGGGCAAGGTCGCCTGCACGCATATCGCCTGGGGGCGCGGGGTCTGCGGCACCGCCGCGGCAACGGACGCCGTCCAGCGCGTCGAGAACGTCCACGAGTTCGCCGGGCATATCGCCTGCGACAGCGCATCCAACTCCGAGATCGTGATCCCGCTGCATAGGGACGGCTCGGTATGGGGCGTGCTCGACATCGACAGCCCCCTCTTCGGGCGCTTCTCCCCCGAGGATGAGGACGGGCTTGTTTCATTTGCGCATGCGCTGGAGACCGCGATCGCCCGCACACGGTAGAATACTTCCCGAAGCCACGTTTTTCGGGAGGTAACCATGCAGGAGTACAAGCGCGAGTTCATCGATTTCATGGTCGAGGCCGGCGTGCTCAAGTTCGGCGATTTCACGCTCAAGAGCGGCCGCAAGTCCCCCTTCTTCATGAATGCGGGCGCCTATGTGACGGGCGACCAGCTCCACCGTCTGGGCCTCGCCTACGCCCGCGCCATCAACGATGCCTTCGGGCTCGACTTCGACGTGGTGTTCGGCCCCGCCTACAAGGGAATCCCCCTCTCGGTCATCACCTGCATGGGGCTCCACGAGCTCTACGGCAAGGAGGCGCGCTACTGCTCCGACCGCAAGGAGGCCAAGGACCACGGCGCCGATAAGGGCCAGCTCCTGGGCTCCGAGCTCCACGACGGCGACCGCGTGGTCATCGTGGAGGACGTCACCACCTCGGGCAAGTCGATCGACGAGACCTACCCCAAGCTCAAGGCCGCGGCAGACGTCGAGGTCGTCGGCCTCATGGTCTCGCTCAACCGCATGGAGGTGGGCAAGGGCGGCGTGAAGTGCGCCCAGGATGAGATCTCCGAGCGCTACGGCTTCCCCGTCGCATCGATCGTGAGCATGGCCGAGGTCGTCGAGGCGCTCGACGGCAGCGTCATCACCCCCGAGCTCAAGGCTGCGATCGACGCCTATTACGAGCAGTACGGAGTGAAGTAGATGACCGAGGCCGAACTCGAGGCGATCCGCCTCAAGCGCAACACCGGCAATCCGTTCGCGCAGCATGTGGGCATCGAGACGGTCCGCATCGGCGAGGGCGAGGCGGATTGCGTGGTCGATCTGCGACCCGAGCATCTCAACCTTATGGGAAACGTGCATGGGGGCGTTCCGCTCGCCTTGGCGGACGTCGCGACCGGCGCTGCCGCCGCAGGATGCGGGGTCAACGCCGTGACCTCCTCCGGCAGCTACCACTTCCTGCGCGCCGTACGCGGATCGTCGCAGCTCAGGGCCCATGCCCATGTCGTCAAATGCGGCGCATCGCTCATCGTCTGCGATGTCGAGCTCTACGATGACGCCGATGCGCTCGTGGGCAAGGGGACCTTCGAGCTCTTCGTGCTCGGCTAGGCGGTTCTCGCGCATCCCCGGACACAAGGGACGGAGGGTTTCGTCCAGGACGGGCTTCCCGCCCCGCGGAGAGGTGCTCACTTCTCGAAGTGGGTACCTGCTTCGCGAAGTGAGCGGTTTTGGAGCCTTGATTCCTATCCACTTCATGAAGTGGATACCTACTTCGCAAAGTGGATCGCAGGGCGCTGAAGCGACG
>CAMOLV010000084.1 GCA_946619045.1 uncultured Coriobacteriales bacterium
TCGAGAGCGTGCGCGGCGAGAGCTTCGAGGTGCTCTGCGAGACCATCAAGAAGACCGCCTTCAAGGTGACGCGAGTCGGACAGCTGGTTGCCCGCGAGGCGTCGCAGCGCCTGGGCGTGCCCTTCGGCGTGGTGGATCTGTCGCTGGCGCCGACGCCGGCGATCGGCGATTCCGTGGCCGACATCCTGTGCGAGATCGGCGTCGAGAAGGCCGGCGCGCCGGGCACCACCGCGGCGCTGGCGCTGCTCAACGACCAGGTCAAGAAGGGCGGCATCATGGCCAGCTCGTACGTGGGCGGGCTTTCGGGCGCGTTCATCCCGGTCTCCGAGGACCAGGGCATGATCGACGCGGTCGAGGCCGGCGCGCTCACGCTGGAGAAGCTCGAGGCCATGACCTGCGTGTGCTCGGTGGGCCTCGACATGATCGCGATTCCGGGCGACACGAGCGCGTCGTCGATCAGCGGCATCATCGCGGACGAGATGGCCATCGGCATGATCAACCAGAAGACGACGGCCGTGCGCCTGATCCCGGTGATCGGCAAGGGCGTGGGCGACACGGTGGAGTTCGGAGGTCTTCTCGGCCACGCGCCGATCATGCCCGTGAACGCGTTCGAGTGCGACGCGTTCATCTCGCGCACGGGGCGGATCCCCGCGCCGGTGCATTCGTTCAAGAACTAGGCGATTCCCGTATCGCAGCGACTCACGCGGCCCCTCCCCGGGGCCGCGTTCTTCTTCTGGCGACGGATTGGTTCTCCCAGCACCTCTCCGCACCGCTGCTTTTTCTTCACCGGGCATCCTGCTGCCTCCCAAATCGCCCCTTCGGCAAAATCAGACGTCCAAGTGGCGAAAAATCGGGCAGAAGGAGGGATTTGGGGTCTCGATTCCCCATCGGGGAAATACGGCACCTCCGTTTGCGCAGGTCAGAGGCCTGGAAATGCAACCCCGCTATTTGCGGCACCCAAAAACCCTCCTTTCGGCCAATATTTCGCCACTTGGACACCCGATTTTGCCGAAGGAGCGCGTTCGCCGATTGCCGAACGGCATGATTATCAAATCTTGTTCGGTTCTGATAGAATCCCTCCACCACCAACGCAGCGAGAACGGACCATCATGCCCATCTTCCTCGCATACGAGACCGCGGTCGAGGCCATCTGCTATCTGCGCACGCGCGAGCATGACGACACCGCTTGGAGAAAGCCTTCGCGAAAAACCAGCATCTATGATGCAATCTCTACCAAACGCGAGCTCAGGACCCTATTAGCTGAACTCGATGAGTACTTCCTCACCCATAAGGGTCCTATGCAAGACGATATCGAGGAGTTTGACGACCTCGACGACCTGTTCTATCTCGATGAGCTCACTGACCTTCGAGAAGACGAGATGGATAGGGAGGACCCGCAGGAGGTCGAATCGCGGGCTAGTATCCTCACGCGTCTTACCTACCCTCTGCATGTGCTCATACCCAGCGCTGCAAAGAAGAACCGAACCGGCACTTTGGTCACACATGTATGGGCAGATGAGATTCCCGCGCGTTCGTTCATCGAAATCGAACCGAATGTGTATCTCAGCACGCCGGCTTTTACGTTTCTGCAGATGGCTGGGGCGCTCATGCACACTGAGCTGATACAGCTGGCAATGCAGTTCTGCGGTTTCTACTCGCCATCGCCCCGATTCGGACGTCTCGATCCCGCTTTGGCCGATAAACCCCTTACAGAGCTGCACCACATGATGACCTCGACGGGAGTGGTGTTCGAGATCGATCCGGTCAGCTCCGTTCAAGCGCTCCACAAGTTTGTCGAACGCGAGCGTGGACGTAGGGGCGCCGCACAAGCGCTTGCCGCGCTCGAGATTGCCCGCGATCATGCCGCTTCGCATATGGAAACTGCACTTTACCTGCTCTTATGCCTGCCTGTTCGCCTGGGCGGGTATGGGCTGCCTAAACCCGAGCTCAATCCCAAGGTTGTTGTGGTTGAAGCCAGCGGCTCTAAGACCTGCTACCCGGATTTATATTGGCGCGGGGCTTCGGTCGACGTCGAGTACAACAGCGATTCCGAGCACTGCGGGCCGAGCGCGCACTATAAGGACTCAAAGCGTATGGTCGCAATTGTATGCAATCGAATAACATATCTCTCGATTACGACAAAACAGCTGTTCAGGGCCGGTGACCTCGATAATGCCGCACGCGGGGTTTCTCGGATGCTCAATCATCGAATCCGCTATACCGACGAGAAATGGCGACAGAAGCGCACGCTTCTTCGCGCTGCGGTCCTTCCCCCTGCCGAGGAGGGCCTCGCGAGCTAGGAGAGTGGCAGCCCGTTCTGTTTCGGCAAAATCAGACGTCCAAGTGGCGAAAAATCGGGCAGAAGGAGGGATTTGGGGTCTCGATTCCCCATCGGGGAAATACGGCACCTCCGTTTGCGCAGGTCAGAGGCCTGGAAATGCAACCCCGCTATTTGCGGCACCCAAAAACCCTCCTTTCGGCCAATATTTCGCCACTTGGACACCCGATTTTGCCGAAGGAGAGGATCTTCCGAGGATGCGGTGACCCGGCAGTCGCGGCAGCTCCTACTGGCCGAACTGCATGCGGTAATAGCGCGCGTAGATGCCGTCGAGCTCGAGCAGCTCGGCGTGGGTGCCGGCCTCCGCGGCGCGGCCCTTGTCGATCGCGACGATGACGTCGGCGTCCTTGATGGTCGACAGGCGGTGCGCGATGACCAGCGTCGTGCGGTCGTGCGCCAGCTCGGCCAGCGCCTCCTGCACGGCCTGCTCGCTCTCGTTGTCGAGCGCGCTCGTGGCCTCGTCGAAAATCAGGATCGGCGGGTTCTTCAGGAACACGCGCGCGATCGCGATGCGCTGCTTCTGTCCGCCGGAAAGGCGCGCGCCGCGCTCCCCCACCTCGGTCTCGTAGCCCTTGGGCAGCGACTCGATGAACTCCGCGATGTTGGCCGCCTCGGCCGCCGCGCGGATCTCGTCGAAGGTCGCGTCGGTGCGTCCGTAGGCGATGTTCTCGCCGATGGTACCGTCGAAGAGGTAGACGTCCTGCTGCACCACGCCGATCGCCCGGCGCAGCGACCGCTGCGTCACGTCGCGCACGTCCTGGCCGTCGATCAGGATCGCCCCGCCGGTCACGTCGTAGAAGCGCGGGAGCAGCGCGCACGTGGTGGACTTGCCGCCGCCCGACGGTCCGACAAGTGCAACCTTCTTGCCAGGTTCGATGTCGAGGTTCAGCCCGTCGATCACGTCCGCGTCGCCGTCGTACGAGAACCGCACGTGGTCGAACACCACATGCCCCTCGGTCACGCGGATGTCTGGCGCGCCGGGCTTGTCCTCCACGTCGGGCGTCTCGCGCAGGACCTCGAAGAACCGCTCGAAGCCGGCCTTGGCCTTCTGGAACATCTCGGTGAAGTCGAGGATCGTCATGATGGGCGAGAGGAACATCTGCACGTAGAGCGCGTAGGTGGCGAGGTCGGCGGGCTCGAGCTGGCCGTCGGCGATCAGCAGGCCGCCGTAGACCACGATGACCACGTAGAGCACGCCGGTGAATCCGCTCAGGCTGGCATAGAAGCGGCCCATGAGCATGTAGTTGCGGGTCTTGCTCGCGAGGTAGGCCTCGTTGGAGCGCGCGAACTTGCGGCTTTCCTCCTCCTCGTTGGCGAAGCTCTTGACCACGCGCGCGCCGGCGAGCGAGTCCTCGAGCTGCGAGTTCACGGTGCTGATCTTGCGGCGGTTGTCGCGGAACGACTCCTCCATCTGGCGGTTGGCCCAGAGGCCGTACGCCAGCAGCACGGCCGTGACCAGCGCCAACGCGAGCGACAGCTTCCAGCTTATGAACGCCATGATGATGAAGGCGCCCACGATCTCGATGGTGCAGATCACGATCCACTCGGGGCCGTGGTGCGCGGCCTCGGCGATGTCGAACAGGTCGTTGGTGACGCGGCTCATGAGGTCGCCGGTGTTGTGGCGGTCGAAGTACGCGAAGCTGAACTTCTCGTACGCGTCGAAGAGGTCCTGGCGCATGCGCGACTCCATGCGCGCGCCCATGATGTGGCCCCAGCCGGTGACGAACCAGCGGCAGAAGAAGCGCAGCGCATACATGGCCACGAGGCCGAGACCAAGATAGAGCATGGCGGCGCGGATGGCGCCGGCGCCCTCGGTGAACAGGCCGCCGGTGAGGTTGCGCAGGATCTGCGGGAAGGCCAGGTCGATGCCTGCCACGATGATGGCGCAGATGGAATCCAGCACAAGCAGGTGGACCTGCGGGCGGTAGTACGAAAGGAACTTCCGGAGGATGCCAGGATTATTGGAGCTCATGGGAGCCTTTCGGAAAGCAAGTGAATCAAACCTAATCATTGTGGCATAAAGGGAGGCTGCACGCGTGGCGGAGCATCCCCTGATGTGCGGATTTAGGTGCTAATCTGGGGTCCTGGGCGGGTTGCGAAGTTGACTTGGTGTTGAAAGCTGTCTTTGACACCAAGTCAGGAGCGATTTCTAAGGGTCAACTGGGCGAATGCCGCGGGATTGCAGTTGACTTGGTGCTCTGATACTGGGGACCCCTCCTATTACGGCACCAAGTCAACTTAAGGTGCTCGGGATTTCGCTGAATTCGGGGCCTAAATGCGCAGAAAAGGCGCTCCGGAGAGGCGTTTTGAGTTTCGTCTGTACTTGCTGAAGGGGCGATGCGCTTTGGAGTACAGACAAAAGCGCCTACGGGAGTGCCCCATCTGCGGTTATGCCGTTTAGGGCGCTTTTGTCTGTACTACCTGCGCTCGGACGGAACAGACGAATCTTCGCGATGGGTGGAATCGCGAAGAAAAGGGCGCCCCGCGGATGCGGGGCGCCCTTTTTAGCGTGCCTTGCCAGAGCTGAAGCAGCTTTTACTGCTCGTCGTCCTCCTTGCGGCGGATCCTCAGGGCAGCGGCCAGGCTCATGATGCCTGCGGCGGCGTAGCCGACCATGGACATCATGTTGGTCGGGTCGCCCGTGTTGGGCAGCTCGGGCTTCTTGACCGGCGTCTCGGTGGTGCCAGGGGTGACGCTCGGATCGTTGCCCTCGGGGTCGGTGCCGGTCGCGGTCGCGGTGTTGACGACCTTGCCCGCGTTGGCGTCGGCCTCGGTCACGGTGTAGGTGGCCGTGAACTCCTGCTTGGCGCCGGGCTCGAGGCTCTCGATGGTCCACTCGTCGCCGGTGAGGGCGTCGCTGACCTTGACGTCGGTGATCGTGAGGTTGCCGTCGTTCTCGACCACGATCTTGTACTCGATGGTGTCGCCCACGGAGTAGGTGGTGGCGGTGGAGGTGACGGTCTTGGTCACGGTCAGGTGCGGGTTCTTGTCCTCGACGTCGACCTCGTCCTCGTTGGTGAAGTCCTTGCCGCCATCGAAGCTGACGGTGACCTCGTTGGTGAACTTGCCCGCGAGGATGTCGGCCTCGGTGATGGTGTAGGTGGCCGTGGTGGTGACGGTGGCGCCGGGCTCGACGTTCTCGAAGACGGACTCGCCGGTGATGGTGACGCCCTCCTTCTCCGTGATCGTCATCGTCTTGGCCTCGTCGTAGATGTTGGTCGCCGTGATGGTGAACTCGACCGTGTCGCCCAGGCCGTACTCCTTGGCCTCGTGGGTCTTGACGATGACGTTGCTGGGATCGACGGGCTCGTCCTCGCTGCCATCGGTGACGGTCAGGGTGCCGGCGGTGGCGGTGAGCACGTAGTTGCTCTGCTTGGCCGTGGGTGCCGCGGCGGCCGCGAGGGTCGGGATGGCGGCGGCGAGGATCGGGTCGGTCTTGCCCTCGGCCCAAGTGACCTCGCCCTCGTTGGCGGAGCTGCCCACGAGCGTCTGGGTGCCGGTGATGTCGACGCCCAGGGTGTCGGAGCCGAGCAGGGTCACGAGGTCAGCGGTGGAGCTGACGGTGATGTCGCCGCTGGGCTGCGTGATGACGATCTCGTAGCTGGGCTCGGTGAGCTCGGTGCCGTCGTAGACCTTCTCGGCGGAGCCGGTGGTGAGCTTGATGGGAGCGGGCGTGATGTTGTAGGTCACGTCGACCGGCTCCATCGCGGCGTAGGCGCCGATGCCAGAGACGGTGATGGTGACCTCGCCGGCGTCGGTGACGTCGTCGCTGTAGGCGAGCTTGTAGTCCACGTTCTCCGTGAGCTCGTTACCGGTCTTGGTGTCGGTGACGGTCGGGGCTTCCTTCTGCTCGGCGCCGTTGTACATGACGTCCTCGGGACCAACGACCTCGAAGGTCGGCACGGGGTCGACGGGCACGGGCGTGGGATCGTCGGGCGTCGGGTCTTCGTCGCCGGTGGTGGTGACGGCGTTGGTGATGGTCTCCTGCGCGTCGACGTCGGCCTGGGTGATGACGTAGGACGCCTTGATGGTCACGGTCGTGTTGACCGCGAGGGTCGGGATGGTGAC
>CAMOLV010000085.1 GCA_946619045.1 uncultured Coriobacteriales bacterium
GACGGGATCGGGAGAGACCGCAGGTACGGCGCCGAAGGGGAGGCAAGAACTCTCAGGCAAAAGGACCGATTCACGACGAGACCTTGGAAAGGCCGCAGGGCCACCGAAGAAGCAATCCGCCACGGCGGAGAATCTTTCAGGTTTCATGACAGGGGCGCAGGATTCGATGGGACAAGTCTGTCGGAGCCTGCCCCTTTTTCCTTGGGAAAGGAGAACCGTCCATGGATCGCAAAACGCCCCTGTACGATGTCCACGTTGCCGAGGGAGGTAAGATCGTCCCCTTTGCGGGCTGGCTGCTGCCGGTGCAATACGAGACGGGCATCATCGCCGAGCATGAGGCCGTCCGCACGGCGGTGGGCATGTTCGACGTCTCCCATATGGGAGAGTTCCTGTTCACCGGCCCCACCGCGCTCGATTCGCTCAACCACATCATCACCAACGATTACTCCGCCATGCCGGTCGGCAAGGTGCGCTACGGCGTGCTCTGCACCGAGGACGGCGGCTGCATCGACGACCTCATCGTCTACAAGTTCGCCGACGACGAATGGTTCGTCGTCGTGAACGCATCGAACCGCATCAAGGACTTCGCGCACGTCTCGGAGAACCTCCTCGCCGGCACGCACGTCGAGGACATCTCGGACTCGCTCGTCGAGATCGCCCTGCAGGGCCCGCTCGCCAAGGACGTGCTCGCGAAGCTCTGCAACGCCGACGAGCTGCCCGCCGGCTACTACACCTGCGTCCGCCACATCGAGGTCGCGGGCTTCGACTGCATCGTCTCGAGGACCGGCTACACCGGCGAGTTCGGCTACGAGATCTACGTCGCCGCCGAGCACGGCGTCGAGCTCTGGCATGCCCTGCGCGAGGCCGGCGCGGAGTTCGGCCTCATCCCCTGCGGCCTCGGCGCGCGCGACACGCTGCGCCTCGAGGCGTCCATGCCCCTCTACGGGCACGAGATGGACGAGACCATCACGCCGCTCGAGGCCGGCCTCGGCCTCGGCGTGCGCCTCGATAAGGACGAGTTCATCGGCCGCGACGCGCTCATCGCCGCGGGAGAGCCCCAGCGCGTGCGCGTGGGCCTCGAGGTCACCGGCCGCGGCATCGTCCGCGAGCACCAGGACGTCTACATCGGCGACGAGCTCATCGGCCACACCACCTCGGGCACGTTCGCCCCGCACCTCAAGAAGGCCATCGCCATGGCGCTCGTCGGCAGCGGCCACGCCGCCGTGGGCACCGAGGTCGAGGTCGACGTCCGCGGGCGCCGCATCCCCGCCAAGATCGTTCCCATGCCGTTCTACAAGCACGCCTAAAGGCCGTCTAGGAAAGGAAGAGACCATGTCCAACATCCCCGAGAACCTCCGCTACACCTCCTCCCACGAATGGGTCTCCGAGGAGGACGGCGTCTACACCGTCGGCCTCACCGATTTCGCGCAGGACTCCCTGGGCGACCTCGTGTTCATCAACCTGCCCCAGGAGGGCGACGAGGTCGTCGCCGGCGAGGCGTTCTGCGACGTCGAGTCCGTCAAGGCCGTCTCCGATGTCTTCTCCCCCGTCTCCGGCACCGTCGTCGAGGTCAACGAGGAGCTCGCCGACGCACCCGAGCTCATCAACGACGACCCCTACGGCGCATGGATCGTGCGCGTGGGCGAGGTCGCCGAGGTCGAGGACCTGCTCGACGCGGAGGGCTACGCCGCCGTCTGCGAGAGCGAGGCGTAGGAACCGTGGGCAGCTACATCCCCGCCAGCGCCCAGGAGACGTCCGAGCTGCTCGATGCCGTCGGCATCGCATCGCTCGACGACCTCTACCGGCAGGTCCCGCCCGAGGCGCGCATCGACAAGCTCGATCTGCCGTCAGGCATGAGCGAGCTCGAGGCGCTCGCGCATCTCGAGGACCTCGCCGATAAGGACGTCCGCTTCAGGGACGTCTACCGCGGCGCAGGCGCATACCGCCATTACATCCCCGCCATCGTGAAGACCGTGACCTCCAAGGAGGAGTTCCTCACGGCCTACACGCCCTACCAGGCCGAGATCAGCCAGGGCGTGCTCCAGTCGATCTTCGAGTACCAGACCCAGATGTGCGAGCTCACCGGCATGGACGTCTCCAACGCGAGCGTCTACGACGGCGCCACCGCGGCAGCCGAGGGCCTGCTCATGTGCCTCGACCGCAAGCGCGGGACGGTGGTCGTCTCCGCGACGGCGCACCCGCACGTCATCGAGACGGTCCGGACCTACTGCGCGAGCAGGAACGTCCCCGTGACCGTCGTGCCCGCGGGCGATGGCCTCGCGACCGACCCCGCCGCCATCGCCGCGGCGCTCGATGCGACGGTCGCCGCCGTGTACGTGCAGAGCCCCAACCGCTACGGCGTCATCGAGGACGTCGCCGCCATCGCCGATGCGGCGCATGCCGCGGGGGCCAAGCTCGTGCAGGGCTTCAACCCCATCTCGCTCGGCATCCTCAAGACCCCGCGCGAGTACGGCGCCGACGTGGCCGTGGGCGAGGGCCAGCCCCTGGGGCTCCCGCTGGGCTTCGGCGGACCGTACCTGGGCATCATGTGCGCGACCAAGGACCTCATGCGCAAGCTCCCGGGCCGCATCGTCGGCGAGACGGCCGACGCCCAGGGCAGGCGCGCCTACGTGCTCACGCTCCAAGCGCGCGAGCAGCATATCCGCCGCGAGAAGGCCTCGTCGAACATCTGCTCCAACGAGGCGCTCTGCGCCATGACCGCGTCGGTCTACCTCGCGGCCATGGGCGACGCCGGGCTCAGGCGGGCGGCCGAGCTCTCCTACGCGCACGCCCACTACCTCGCCGACCGTCTCGGCGAGCTGGGATTCGCGCTCGTCTCCCCCAAGCCCTTCTTCCATGAGTTCGTCACCACGGTGCCCGGCGATGCCGCCGCGATCGAGCAGGCGCTCGCCGGCAAGGGCATCCTCTGCGGGCTTCCCATCGACGAGGGCATGCTCTGGTGCGCCACGGAGCTCAACTCCAAGGCCCGCATCGACGCCCTGATCGACGCGCTGAAGGAGGTGGGGCTCTCATGAAGCTCCTGTTCGAGAGAAGCACCCCGGGCCATGCCCATACCATCCTGCCCGAGCTCGACGTCGACATGCCCGCGCTCCCCGAGGGGGCTGCACGCGGGCAGCGGCCGCACCTTCCCGAGCTCGCCGAGATCGAGCTCGGCCGCCACTACACCGAGCTCGCCAAGCAGACCCACGGCGTGAACGACGGGTTCTACCCGCTGGGCTCCTGCACCATGAAGTACAACCCGCGCGTCAACGAGCAGGCGGCGGCGCTTGCCGGCTTCGCCGACATCCACCCGCTGCAGCCCGCCTGCACCGTGCAGGGCGCGCTCGGCGTCATGGCCGAGACCGCCGACGCCCTCGCCGAGATCTGCGGCATGGACGCGGTGACGCTCCAGCCCGCAGCGGGCGCGCACGGCGAGTACACGGGCCTTCTGCTCATCCGCGCCTACCATCTGGAGCGCGGCGACACCGCACGCACCAAGATCATCGTCCCCGACTCCGCGCACGGCACCAATCCCGCGAGCGCGGTCATGGCGGGCTTCACCGTGGTCTCGGTGCCGAGCAACGCCCAGGGCGGCGTCGACCTCGACGCGCTGCGCGCGGCCGTCGGTCCCGACACCGCGGGCCTCATGCTCACCAACCCCAACACGCTGGGCCTCTTCGACCCCAACATCCTCGAGATCTGCCGCATCGTCCACGAGGCTGGCGGCCTGTGCTACTACGACGGCGCCAACCTCAACGCCGTCATGGGCCATGCGCGCCCCGGCGACATGGGCTTCGACTGCGTGCACGTGAACCTGCACAAGACCTTCTCGACGCCCCATGGCGGCGGCGGTCCGGGTTCGGGCCCCGTGGGCTGCAAGGCGTTCCTCTCACGGTATCTGCCCGGCCCCATCGTGCGCAAGGGCGAGCAGGGCTACGAGCTCTTCAAACCCGAGAAGAGCGTCGGGCGCGTGCGCAGCTTCCACGGCAACTTCCTCGTGGTCGTCCGCGCGCTGACCTACATCACGATGCTCGGCGCCGAGGGGCTGCCCGAGGCGTCCGCCCATGCGGTGCTCAACGCCAACTATCTCATGAAGCGACTCGAGGGCAGCTGGTTCGTGCCGTACGGCGAGCTCTGCATGCACGAGTTCGTCATCGACGTCGCCCCGCTCAAGGCCGAGACGGGCGTCTCGGCGATGGACGTCGCCAAGCGCATGCTCGACTTCGGCATCCATCCGCCCACCATGTACTTCCCGCTCATCGTGCACGAGGCACTCATGGTCGAGCCCACCGAGACCGAGAGCAAGGCCGAGCTCGATGCCTTCATCGAGATCATGGACAGGATCTGGCAGGAGGCGCATGAGGACGGGGCGCGGCTCCACGAGGCTCCGCTCGCCTGCGCCATCGGGCGTCCCGACGAGGTCGGCGCCGCCCGCAACCCGCACCTGCGCTACGAGTTCGGAGACCTCTCGTGATCGCACGATGCTACATCTACGAGTCGGGCCAGGTCGACCCCCATGTCAACCTGGCCCTCGAGGAATGCCTCCTCGAGGCATGCGGCGAGCATGAGGCCATCCTGTATCTTTGGCAGAACGAGCGCACCGTGGTCATCGGGCGCAACCAGAACGCCTACGACGAGTGCGACCTCGAGGCGCTCGAGGCCGACGGCGGCAAGCTCGCGCGCAGGCTCTCGGGAGGCGGCGCCGTCTACCACGACCTCGGCAACCTCAACTTCACCTTCATCATGCCCACCGCCGATTGGAACCTCGACGCCCAGATGGAGGCGATCATGAGGGCGCTGCGCGCGCTCGGGATCCGCCCCGAGCGCACCGGGCGCAACGACTTGGTCATCGACGGCCGCAAGTTCTCGGGCCATGCCTACTACCATCACGGCGGCAAGAGCTTCCACCACGGCACGTTCATGGTCTACGTGGACCCCGAGGACCTCTCGCGCTACCTCACCGTCTCGCCGCTCAAGCTGGGCGCCAAGGGCGTTCCGTCCGCGCGCGCCCGCGTGGGCAACCTCGTCGACTTCAAGCCCGACCTCGACGTCGACGACCTCAAAGAGGAGCTGGTCGGCGGCTTCGAGACCGTCTTCGGGTCGCTCGTCACGCCCTTCCCGGAGGAGCGCATCGATCAGGCGATGCTCGCCGAGAAGACCGCACGCCACCGCTCCCCCGCCTGGCTGCTGCGCGACGCGCGCACGCTCGATACCGTGCGCCATGCACGCTTCGACTGGGGCACGGTTCGCCTGGACTTCTCTGCGGCGGACGGCACGGTGACGGACGCCGTCCTCTATTCCGACGGCATCGACGCGGATGCGCTCGAGGCGGTGCCCGCTGCGCTCGTGGGCTGCGCCGTCGACGGCGCCGCGCTCGAGCAGCGCCTCGCCGCGGTCTGCCCCGACGGCTCGATGGCGCACGACATAGCATCGCTCATCATCTGAGAGGAGCACGAATGGCGTTCGATGTTGCGATCATAGGCGGAGGCCCGGGCGGCTACACGGCGGCAGACGAGGCTGCGCGCCGCGGACTCTCGACCGTGCTCTTCGAGGCCGGCAAGCTGGGAGGCACCTGTCTCAACCGCGGCTGCATCCCCACCAAGGCCCTGCTCCACGACGCGGAGGCGGGCGTCTCCGATCCCGCCGTGCTGCGCGGGCGCCGCGATGCCGTGGTCGACGCGCTGCGCACGGGCATCGCCAAGCTCATGAAGACCCGCAAGGTCACGGTCGTCGAGGGCTTCGCGAAGGTCGTCGCCCCGGGCACCATCTCATGCAACGGCGAGACGTACGAGGCACGCGACATCATCGTCGCCACGGGCTCGGTTCCGAGCGTCCCGCCCATCCCCGGCGCCGACCTTCCCGGCGTCTACACGAGCAACGACCTGCTCGAAGGCGAGTCTCCCCTCCCCGCCTCGATCGCCATCGTGGGCGGCGGCGTCATCGGCATGGAGCTTGCGCTCTTCTTCGCGCTTGCAGGCAGCGAGGTGCATGTGCTCGAGGCCATGGAGCGGATCCTGCCGCCGATGGACCGCGAGATCGCCCAGCGCGTGGCCATGCACGCCAAGAAGCGCGGCATCGTCATCGAGGCGTCGGCCAAGGTCGCGAAGATCGAGGGCGAGCCCGGCGCGATGCGCGTCCTCTACGAGAACAAGAAGGGGGCTTCCTGCGAGCTCGAGGCCGAAGGCGTCCTCATCGCCACGGGCAGGCGCGCCAACACTGCGGGCCTCTTCGACGAGGGGTGCGAACCCGAGCTCGAGCGCGGGGCTGTCGTCGCGGATTCCGCAGGATGCTCATCTATCCCGGGCATCTGGGCCATCGGCGATGCACGGGCGCGGAGCATCCAGCTCGCGCACGTGGCAGAGGCGCAAGCCCGCAACG
>CAMOLV010000086.1 GCA_946619045.1 uncultured Coriobacteriales bacterium
CCGCTTCGAGCATCGCCGCGTCGGATTGGGCTGTCCACTTCGCGAAGTGTGTATCCACTTCGCGATGTGAGGAGAAATCATGGCCCCAAAACCGTCCACTTCGCGAAGTAGATATCCACTTCGCGAAGTGGACAGCCCACTTTAGGCAAGAGAGCCGGTTTGGACAATACCCGTCCCCACGCCCACTTCGCGCCTGCGGCGGCACTCCCGGCGCGCCGCCGTGGGCGCGCCCCTTTCCCACCATCATTGTGCTGCGAACGTCTGTACCCGCAACATGTGGTGTATCCAGCGGAAACGAGGTACCGTTCACCCAGCAAATTTGCCAAAAAAGTCGAAAAGTGGGGAAAAATGTCGTGAATTGTGGCGGAAGAAGTATATAGTAGTTGGCATGCAATTCTGGCCTATGGCAGAGGTATGGAGAAAGGGGGAGAGGATGTACGTCACCGGCACGTTCCAGCACAACCTGGATGCCAAGCAGCGCCTCACCCTCCCCGCCGATTTCCGCCGCCAGATCGATGGCACCGTGTACCTCGTCAAGGTCCTGGATTGCGTGTACGGCTTCACGCCCGAGGGCCACAAGGAGTACGTGGACTCCCTGTTCCCCAACGGCTACGATCCGCGCGACCGCAAGCAGGAGGCGCTCCGCCGCTACATCAACGCGCAGACCGTCATGACCGATGTCGACTCGGCCGGTCGTGTCAGCCTGAGCAAGATGGACGCCAAGGTGCACCAGATGCTCGGACGCGAGGTGGTCGTCGTGGGCAACACCGACCACTTCGAGATCTGGAACGCGGCCACGTGGAACGAGAAGCAGGAGGCCCTCACCGACGAGGACCTCGCCGCCCTCCTGTACCGCGAGTAGGTCGAGATGGGCAACCTGACAACAGAATATCGGCACGTACCCGTGATGCTTTCCCAGGTGCTCGCCGAGCTGGATCCCCAGGAGGGGGAGGTCGTCTGCGACTGCACCCTCGGCGGGGCCGGACACTCGGTGGAGCTGGCGAGAAGGATCGCGCCCGAGGGTCTCCTGATCGGAATCGACCAGGACGACATGGCCCTCGAGGCAGCCTCCAAGCGCCTCGCAGCAGAGGTCCCGGAGGCGGACACGCTCGTCCTCAAGGGGAACTTCTCCCAGATGGACGACCTTCTCGTCACGGCCGAGATCCCCGGAGTCGACTGCTTCCTGTTCGATCTGGGCGTCTCGTCGCCGCAACTCGATATCCCGGAAAGGGGCTTCTCGTACCACGAGGACGCCCCGCTCGACATGCGGATGGATTCGGAGAACAACACCCTAACCGCAGCAGAGGTCATAAACAACTACACCGAAGCCGACCTCATCCGAATCCTGCGCATGTACGGAGATGAGCGTCACGCCCCGCGTATCGCAGCCAGAATCGTATCCGCGCGGGGCAAAGCGCCCATCACCTCCACCCTGCAGCTGGCGGAGCTCGTCAAGAGCGCCATCCCCGCTGCAGCAAGACGCACCGGAGGGCACCCAGCGAGAAGAACATTCCAGGCCCTCCGCATCGAGGTCAACCATGAGCTCGATGCGCTCGAACAGGGCTTAAACGCAGCAATTCGCTGGGCCAATCCGGGGGGTCGCATCTGCGTCATCTCCTACCATTCCCTCGAGGATCGCATCGTGTCGCACACCTTCTCCGAGATGTCCAAGGGCTGCACCTGCCCGCCGGACTTCCCGGTGTGCGTCTGCGGGAACGTACCGATAGTCCGCGTCCGGACGCGCAAGGCCCTCACGGCGAGCGCGGGGGAGGTGGACGCCAACCCGAGGGCACGAAGCGCCCTCATGCGGGTGGCGGTCAAGCTCGACCCCTCCCGCACCCAACCACGGCACTGACGGGGAAACCCGCCTGGGCACCACCAACACAGCACGAACGAACCACAACGCACCCTAAACGCACCACCACCGAAGCAGTACCGGAAGACGCACGAACAAGGAACGAAGATGAACATGTACGGAGCAGAGGCAATCGAATTCGAGGAGCAGCTCGAGAGCCGCCCGATGCGGCAGCCCGAGTCGCATCCCGCATTCGAGGTCGTCACGGGCGGAGGACTCGACTCCCGTGTGCGCGCCGGCGTGTCGTCGGAGTTCCTTGCACGTGTGAAGGCGGTCGTCGCCGGCGCCGTCATCATCTTCGTCCTCGGCACCCTCCGCGTCGCCCTCACGTCGCTCACCGTCGCCCAGCTCAGCTCCAACGCCCAGGTTCGCGAGGAGATCATGAGCTTCGAGACCACCAACGACAACCTCCGCGTCGAGCGCTCCCTCATGGCCAGCGCCACGCGCATCGACCGCATCGCCACCCAGAACTACGGTATGATCGCCCCTGCGTCCTTCGACGTCATCATCATCGAGCCCGAGGCCGAGGCTGAAGAGGCCGAGGCTGCGACCGACGAGGCTGCCGCCGACGAGGCCGTCGAGGGCGAGACCTCTGCAGAGGACGAGGCATTCGACGCGGAGCAGCAGGCAATCGGCCTGTAGGACAGGCGGAACCTGCATCGTGGCGCGTAGAGATCACAACTCCCACCGAAACGAGTACATGCCCGAGGCCTCGTATGACGAGGCCTCGCGTGCGAGATACCGCCGCCGCGCCGCCCGTGCGGGCGGTTCCGGCTCAGGCGGATTCGACAACGGCATCTCCGTCATCCAGAAGATCTTCCTCATCGCATTCGCCCTGGTCGCGCTGCGCCTCGTATGGCTGCAGGTGATCCAGGCGCGCGAGCTCTCCACGGCGGCGGAGGACAGGCGCACCAACGTCATTACCCTCCATGCGCGCCGCGGAACCATCTACGACCGCAACGGCAACGTGCTCGCCATGAGCGTCGAGTGCAAGACGGTCTACGCCAACCCCCAGGACATCGAGGATCCCACCCGTGTGGCGCAGATCCTCGCGCAGAACCTCGGCGGCACCGTCAACACCTATCTTCCCGACCTCACCGAGGATACGACCTTCATCTACATCAAGCAGAAGGTCGACATGGAGGTCGCGGAGAAGCTCGAGGAGGAGCTCTATGCCGAGGACCTCTACGGCATCTACTTCCTCGACGACATGAAGCGCATCTACCCGTACGGCGAGACCGCGGGCCAGATCCTCGGCGTCGTGGGCACCGACGGCTACGGCCTCACGGGCCTCGAGTACTACTACGATGACATGCTCAGCGGCGAGGACGGCCAGATGATCATCGAGGAGGGCATCGGCGGCGTTCCCATCGCCGGCGGAGCCTACCAGGTCGTCGAAGCCAAGAACGGCACCGACATCGTCATCTCGCTCGACATCAACCTTCAGGCTAAGGCTGAGACCGAGCTCGCCAAGGCGGTCGAGACCTACGAGTCGGAATCCGGCTCGGTCATGGTCACGAACCCCCGAACCGGCGAGATCCTCGCGGCCTGCTCGACGCCCTATGCCAATCTGAACGACCTCGAGAACACCGATCCGGCGGGCCTCAACCTCAAGCTCGTGTCCGACTCCTACGAGCCCGGCTCGGTCTTCAAGGTCCTCACCCTGGGAATCGCGCTCGACAACGGCCTCGTGACCCCGAGCACGGTGCTCACCGTGCCGCCTGCAGTGCTCGTCGGCGACGACTACGTGTACGAGCATATCGACCGCGATTATGCCGAACAGCTCACCGTGCGCGAGATCCTGGCGCAGTCCTACAACACCGGAACGGCCATGATCGCCCAGGACATCATCGGAGCCGAGCTCTTCGCGAAGGGCGTCGACCGCTTCGGCATCGGCCACGAGACGGGCATCGACTATCCCGGCGAGTCCGCCGGCATCGTGACGCCGTATCCCGAATACGATGGCTCCACCTGCGGCTTCATGTCCTTCGGGCAGAGCGTCGCATTCCCGATGGTCCAGCTTGTGCGCGCGTTCGGCGCCGTCGCCAACAACGGCACGCTCACCACCCCGCATTTCCTCATCGCCGCAGGCGGCGAGGAGGTCCATTGGAGGTCGGGCGGCCGTGCCATCTCCCCCGAGGCGGCACGCATGCTCATCGAGTGCATGCGCGCGGTCATGACCGAGGGCACGGGCGTGCACGGCCAGGTCTACGGCTACGACATCGCGGGCAAGACCGGCACGGGCGAGCAGTCCACCGGCGGCTCCGGCTACACCGACTTCCACTACACCGCATCGCTCTGCGGTTTCGCCAACGCCGACGACCCCGAGGTCCTCGTGTACGTCGGTCTGAACGGCGTGCGCTACCTTGCAAGCGCCTCGTCGTCGTACCTCTTCGCGACCATCATGGAAGAGGCCCTCAACGATATGGGCGTCCAACCCGCGATCTGATAAGGAGCACCCCGATGAAAGCCCTCACGGCACATGAGATGGCTGCGCAGACGGGAGCAGAGCTCCTGGTCGGCGCCGAAACGATCGTCTCGGGCGAGACGGTCATCGATTCCCGCAAGGCCGCACCGGGAGCCCTGTTCGTGGCATTCAAGGGGGAGAGGAGCGACGGCAACCTCTATGCGCTCAAGGCCCTCGAGGCCGGCGCGGCGGCTGTCGTGCTCTCCGATGCCCCCGGCGAGGATGCCGTCGCCTACGCACGCGACCATGGTTGCGCGCTCCTGCGCGCCGAGGGCGACGATTGCGAGGAGTTCCTCCTGCGCCTGGCCGCCTACGAGCGCTCCCTCCATCCGGATTGGATCGTCGCCGGCGTGACGGGCTCCGTGGGCAAGACCACCACGAAGGACATGCTTGCCGCCGCGCTCTCCGCACGGTATCGCACGCATGCCACGGCGGGCAACTACAACAACCTCATCGGCATGCCCCTCACGCTGCTCAACGCCCCTGCGGACACGGAGGCGCTCGTGCTCGAGATGGGCATGGACGGCCTCGGGCAGATCGATCGGATGACGCGCGCCGCGCGTCCCGTGCTCGCCGCCATCACCAACGTCGGCGTGAGCCATCTCATGCATCTCAAGACACGCGAGAACATCGCACGCGCCAAGGCAGAGATCATCGCGGGCATGGAGCCCGCGTGCGGCATCGAGCCCACGCTCGCCATCACCTCGGCGAACGACTTCACGGAGTTCATCGTCGGGCAGTTCGCGGAGCCCGCGCACATCCGCACCCTCACCGTGGGTTCGCGCTCCGACGACGACGTGCGCCAGGCCTCGCTCGTCGTGCACCACGACGCGACCACCCAGGCCGAGCTCGCGTTCGCCGACGGCACGTCCATCCCCCTCGATCTTCCGATCCCGGGCACGAGCTCCGTCATCGACGCGATGCTCGCCCTCGCCCTCGCGCGCGCTGCGGGCGTGGATGCCCGGGACGCCGCGAAGGCGCTCTCCGAGATGAAGCTCACCTCGATGCGCCTCGACGTGCGCACCACGCCGTCCGGCGTGCGCGTCATCGACGATACCTACAACGCGAGCCCTGCATCAATGGCGTCCTCGCTCTCCGTGCTCGGGACCATGGCCTGCTCCGGCAGGCGCATCGCCGTGCTCGGCGAGATGTTCGAGCTGGGGGAGGACGAGCTCCAGATGCATGCCTGCGTCGGCGCCTACGCCGCGGCGCTCGGCCTCGACCTCATCGTATGCATCGGCGACGAGCTCGGGCATGCGATCGCGGAGGGCGCCCGCACCGTCGGATACTCGGAGGACGCTCTTTTGGTGTTCGATTCGGTATCAGATGCCCTCGACGCGCTCGTTCCCGTACTATGTGAGGGCGATGTGCTGCTCGCGAAAGCCTCGCGAGCCAGCGGTCTGGATGCGTTCGTCAAGGGAGTCCTCGCATGATCGGCAACCCCTCATACCCCACCTACCAGGTGTTCCTGGCGATCTTCGTCGCCGCAGGCATCTCGGTCGTCCTCATGCCCCTCTTCATCCGCCTGATGAAGCGCGAAGGCGTTGGCCAGCAGATCCGCGCCGACGGTCCCCAGCGCCACCTCACCAAGCAGGGAACGCCCACCATGGGCGGCCTCATCATCCTGCTCTCGATGCTCATCACCTGCCTCATCCTGGTGAATTGGTCGCCGCGCGCGATCCTCGCCGTCGTCGCGACCATCCTCACCGGCGCGCTCGGCCTGCTCGACGATATCGAGTCCGTGGCCCACGAGCGCTCCCTCGGCCTCACGCCGAGCCAGAAGATGGCGGGCCTCATCGCCATCTCGGTGGGCTTCTGCCTCTACGCGGTCAACGTGTGCCATATCGCGCCCACGATCGCCTTCCCCGGCGGGTTCTCGATCGACCTCGGCGTGCTCACCACGCAGATCCCCATCGGCGGCTTCACGCTCAGGATCCCCTGGCTCTACCTCATCTTCGTCTTCCTGCTCATGGCGGGCCTCTCCAACGCCGTCAACCTCACCGACGGCCTCGACGGCCTCGCCGGCGGCTGCGC
>CAMOLV010000087.1 GCA_946619045.1 uncultured Coriobacteriales bacterium
CGGTGGCCGTGGAGGTCTGGATGCGGCCCTGGCTCTCGGTCTTGGGGACGCGCTGCACGCGGTGCACGCCGCTCTCGTACTTCATGACCGAGTAGACCTTCTTGCCCGTGATCTTGAACTCGATGGTCTTGAAGCCGCCGGCCTCGCTGGGGCTGGACGAGAGGATGTCGATCTTCCAGCCGTGCGTCGCGGCGAAGCGCTCGTACATCTTGAAGAGATCGCCCGCGAAGATGGCGGCCTCGTCGCCGCCCGCGGCTCCGCGAATCTCCACAATCGTGTCCTTCTCATCGTTGGGGTCGCCCGGGATGAGCATGAACTTGATGTCCTCCTCGAGGCCGGGGAGCTTCGCCTCGTTCTGGACGATCTCATCCTGCAGCATGGCCTTCTCGTCGGGATCGGTGGTCTCGCGCTGCATCTCCTTGGCCGCCTCGATATCGTCGAGGGCGGTGAGGTACTCGCGCGCCTTACCTGCGAGTTCCGACTGGCTGGCATGCTCTTTGGCCAGACGGGCGTATTCCTTGGGATCCGAGACGACCTCGGGATCGACCAGTTTCTTCTCGAGCTCCTCGTATGCCTCGAGCAGCTTCTTGAGCTTATCCTCCATGGGTTTTCTCCTTGGGCGAGCGCTCGTCGAGCGCTAAGTGTTTGCGTAGGAATGATACCACGTGACGTGCTGTTTTATTCATCTGAGCGGCGATACATTTGAGGGTCCATGAGGGTACACTATCGATATGGACGAGAACATCCTGACAGACGACCCCAACGGCACCAAGCCCACCGACATCATCGCCGATGGGCTGGAGGGCATGGACGGCGGGCTTGCCGAGACCGTCGAGCGTCCGCTTGCCGCACCTGCAGCCGATGATGAGGATACGAGCGCGCTCGCCCCGCGCGAGATGCGCGGGTTCTCGGATGTGAGGGCCTACGTCAAGCGCAATCCCGTCGGCGTGATCATCATGCTGCTCGTGGCGCTCATCGTTGCCTACTTCCTGCTGCGCGCCTGGCGCCGCACCAACAACCTCCCCAGCCTCGAGCTCATCGAGCAGGACGCCCGCGAACGCATCGAGGCGCCCACCTACAGCGGAGGCTACTTCGGCAACGACGACAGGCTCATCCTGACGCAGGTCACCGTGGGAACGCGCCAGCACCGCGAGAGCGCTCCGGAGGGGTCCGACCTCGACGAGACCTTCGGAGCCATGGGCTATGTGACCACCGACGTGATGCTCACCTTCCAGAACGAGTCGGTCATCGCCACCAAGACGGCCGTTCTGGGATATGCCAAGCAGAACGAGACCTGGATCGATGCGGGCGCCGTAAGCGACGAGCAGGTCTCCTTCGTCGCAATCGCCGGCGTCGACCAGCGCAAGGTCCTCCGCAACATCGGGCAGATCCTCGAGCGGGCCGGCAGCGCAACCCCTCCGTCCGATTCGCTCCCGTCGCTCGCCTCGATCTACGAAGGCGCGACCTATGAGATCGTGAGCTCCACGTTCGACGATGTGGCGCAGACCGACACCCTGCAGATCCACGCTCGCAAGGGCGGGCTCTTCTCGGCATACGAGTGCGACATCATGGCGACCTTCGCCTTCAGGCCGGGCAACGGCCTCTGGGAGCTCACCGAGGCGACGGTGACCGACGACGCATGGGTCCGCCGCTTCGACCCCATCGTCGATACGTGGAACGGCACGTTCAAGAGCCAGGAGGTCAGCAGCGGCACCAAGTGCCTCGCGGGCTCCTCGACGCCGTTCGTGCTGACCATCGATTCGTGGGAGCAGAGCGGCAACGGCACGCGCATCACGGGCACGATCAGCGCCGTCGCGCACTACCACCGCAACCCCGAGAAGGACCAGAACTCCACGGCCGGCGACGAGCGCCTCGACAAGGTTCCCTTCACCGCGACGCTGCTCGACCAAAGCGACGCGCAGCTCGGGGCCGAGGCGGTATTCACCGCGACGCTTCCCGAGGCGGTGGGAGGCAAGACCTCCATCACCCTGCAGTTCGGCACCGGCGACGATAAGGCGGGGGTGACGGCAACGGTCACCACCGAGCATCATTTCGAGGACACCTTCATCCTCATCCCCTATCAGAACCAGGTCATCTACGCCGATACCTACGAGCTCGTGCGCGCCAAGCCCGAGGATCAGGGCACGTCGCAGGACGAGCCGGACCCGAAGGCGGAGCCCGAGGCCAAGCCCGATGAAGGCGCTGCCCCGCAGAGCGCGGACGGCACCGAGGCCCAGCAACCCTGAAAGGACACACCATGACCGCTGCAAAGCCCGCGCCGCTCATGATCGGCGGCAAGCCCGTCTATTCGCTCAGCTCCTATGACCCCGTCGAGGTCGAGGTCGTCGTGCCCTTCACCTCCGACGGCGAGGTCGAGCTTGCGCTCTCGCGCATGGTAGGCGACGAGGGCGGCACCGAGGAGAGCCTCAAGGACGCCGCCTGGATCTCGAAGCATTTCGAGGGGCTGCGCTCCGCCGACGAGCTGCGCCGCGTGGTCCGCGCCCGCCTGCGCGAGATGAACGAGCAGTTTGCCGAGGGGCAGAAGCGCGACAAGTGCCTGCTGGCGCTCTCCGAGCGCCTTGAGCAGTCGGTGCCGAACGACTATGTGGCCATGGTGCGCGGCAACATCCGCACGAGCTTCGAGCAGCGTGCCGCTGCCAACAACATGACCATGGACCAGTTCATCGAGCGCGGCGGAGTGAGCGCTGCCGAGTTCGACGCGATGCTCGACGAGCAGGCCAGGCAGTCTGCCGAGATCGATGCCGCACTCGAAGCCTACGTGCGCGAGAAGAAGGTCAAGGCGAACGAACGCGATTATCCCCGTCTGCTGGGCATCGACCCCGAGATCGCAAAGGTCATGTTCAAGCAGGCGCGAGCCGCGGGGACCTTCGACCAGATCGAGCGCGCGGCGCTGCGCGGTAAGGCGGCCGATGAGGTTGTCTCCGAATGCAGGTGCACCTATCACCATGAGAGCGAGGCGGAGGCGGCAGAACGCCTCAAGATGCTCCGCGAGATCATGGCACAAGGCTGAAGCCGGCTCTCCTCCTCTCGCATGCAGCCCAGCTGCTCCCGATAGACGCTCCGTCGCTGCCCGTTACGCAGAAGCGGCAGGGCAACGCCGCCGACTCGCAGATGTCGAGCAGATCAGACAGCATGATGTCTCCGTCTGCGAAGAGGCGCTCGAGCCCCGCACGCACGCCATCGGCCCATCCCATCTGCCCCGCAAGCAGGGCGAGCGCCGGCTTGCCGATCGAGAGCTGCTGGCAGATGGCCGCGCACCCATAGGAGAGCTGCGTGAGCTCTCCCCAGCAGTATTGGATGATAGCGGCGCCGTCCTCCCCATGATCCAAGAGGAAGACCTCGCGGGTCTCGCGCTCGTCTGCGAAACGGGCGATTTGGACGGGATAGCTCATGCTCCTGCACCTCCGGGCTCGTGATCCGTACTAGAACAAGTGTACGATGCCCGCCGGACAGAAACCCCTAACGAGAACCGGCCCCACGCGGGGGCCGGTTTTGCAGTGCATATGCGCGCGAGAACTACGCCTCGGGCTTGAAGATCTCCTGACCGCCAAGGAACGGGCGCAGCACCTCGGGCACGGTGATGGTGCCGTCTGCGTTCTGGTAGTTCTCCATGATGGCGGCCATGGTGCGGCCCACGGCGAGGCCGGAGCCGTTGAGCGTGTGCACGAACTGCGTGCCCTTGAAGTTGGCGGGGTCGCGGTACTTGATGTTGGCACGGCGGGCCTGGAAATCCCAGCAGTTGGAGCAGGACGAGATCTCCTTGTAGGCGTTGTAGCTGGGCAGCCAGACCTCGAGGTCGTAGGTCTTGCACGCGGAGAAGCCGATATCGCCGGTGCAGAGCGTGACCACGCGGTACGGAAGCTCGAGCAGCTGGAGGATGCGCTCGGCCTCGGCGGTCATGAGCTCGAGCTGGTTCATGGAGTCGTCGGGGGTGGCGAACTTGACCATCTCGACCTTGTCGAACTGGTGCACGCGGATGATGCCGCGGGTGTCGCGGCCTGCCGAGCCGGCCTCCTCGCGGAAGCAGGGCGTGAAGGCGGTGTACCACAGCGGGAGCTGGCTGGCGTCGAGCACCTCATCGCGGTGGAGGTTGGTGAGCGCCACCTCGGCCGTGGGGATGAGGAACATGTCGCCGCTCACATGGAAGGCGTCCTCCTCGAACTTGGGGAGCTGGCCTGTGCCGAACATGGTGTCGCGGTTGGCGATCACGGGCGGCCACCACTCCTTGAAGCCGGCAGCGGCGTGGGTTTCGAGCATGAAGTTGATGAGCGCGCGCTCGAGGCGGGCGCCGTTGCCGCCGAGCACATAGAAGCGCGAGCCGGCCAGCTTGACGCCGCGATCGAAGTCGATCATGCCCAGGTCGGGGCCTAGGTCCCAGTGCGCCTTGGCCTCGAAGTCGAACTCGCGGGGCGTGCCCCAGCGGCGCGCCTCGACGTTCTCGGAGTCGTCCTTGCCGTAGGGGATGCCGGCGTCGGGGATGTTGGGGATGCGGCACACCAGGTCGCGCAGCGCCGCATCGGCCTCGGCGCGCTTCTCGTCGAGCTCGGCGATGCGCTCCTTGCCGGCGGCCACGGTCGCCTTGGCGGCAGCGGCCTCCTCGGCCTTGCCCTCCTTCATGAGCTGGCCGATCTGCTTGGAGAGCGTGTTGCGCTCCGCCTGCAGGCGCTCGACCTCGGTGATGTAGGAGCGGCGAGCCTCATCGAGCTCGAAGAAAGCCTCGCGGTCCCAAGAAGAGTTGCGGGACGCCATGGCCTTATCGACCAGATCGGGGTTCTCGCGGACGAACTTGATGTCGAGCATAGCCACTCCTTCATACGAAAAACCAGTCGGGCGCTTTGCGCCGTTTTTCAAGTATATACTTGTAGCCGTGAACAAGCGCTTTTCGGAGGTGGGCTTATGCAGCCTGTTATCGATTTCTTCACATGGCTCTTCAACGACCGCGCCGGCGTCATCGCCCTTATCCTGGGCGGCATCGTGCTGTTCCTGATCATCGCGTTCGTGCTCGAGCGCCGCACGCGCAAGCAGTTCTACAACCACGAGAAGTCCGAGGACGACTGGGATCTCTTCGATGACGACGAGTCCGGCTGGTCCGAGTTCGACGACGACAACAAGTAGCGATTGCTTTCCAACATATCCCTCAACTCAACTGCCACGCGGAACGCCTCCCGTGGCAGTTGCTGGTTTTCACCTCTTCACCCTGCCATGATTGGTTCAGGACGAGAGAAAGGACGCCACCATGGAGATGGGTAGGGAAATCCGCAGGCTGCGCACCGCCAGGGGACTCACGCAGGAGGCGCTCGCAGCCGCGCTCAACGTAACCGCGCAGACCGTGAGCAAGTGGGAGTGCGGCACCAGCGTGCCCGACGTGCAGATGCTTCCCGAGATCGCCGTGTTCTTCGGGATCACCATCGACCAGCTCTTCGCCATGACGCCCGATCAGCAGCTGGAGCGGATCGAGAACCGCATCTACGATCAGGGCCTGTTCGACGAGGCGGAGAGGCGGCAGATCGAGCAGCAGCTCGCCGCCATCGCCGAGAGTCCGGAGCATGCAGGCGGAGCGCAGCTGGCGCTCGCAGAGCTCTACAACCATCAGGCCGAGCAGTACCGTCTGCTGGCGGTTTCCCACGGCAAGCAGGCGGTGGAGCTGACCGGAGGCAGCAGGGAGGCCGTGAGCGAGCTCGCCAACGCCTGGGGCAGCTACATCCCCGACTGGAACGTGCGCAACCATCACGCCCTCATCGAGTGGTACGGCGACTTCTGCCAGCGCAACCCGCAGAATCGCGGAGCCCTCATGTGGCTGCTCGACAACCTCATCGATGACCGGCGTCTCGTCGAGGCGCGCCGGTGGCTCGAGAAGCTCGCGGCCATCGACACCACCTACCGTACCCCGCTCTACCGCTACCTCATCGCCCGCGCAGACGGTGACGGCGCAGAGGCGAGCGAGCTGCTGCTCCAGCTGGAGGCCATGGAGGACCAGGACTGGGGATGGGCCATCTCGTTGGGCGATATCCACACCCTGCGGCAGGAATACGACGAGGCAATCAGGTGGTACCGCAGGGGGCAGGAGCTGCAGCCCTCCCCCAAGTTCACCGACAGCGCCACGAGCATCGCCCATATCTGCGAGATCCGGGGCGACAAGGCAGGGGCCATCGAGGCCTATCGGGAGGTCCTGCGCCTGCTGCGCGAGGAGTGGGGCATCGTGAGCGGCGAGACGTACGACGAAGTGGAGCGTGCGATCCAGCGGCTGCAGTAACGGTTCCATCCAGAGGGCATTTCCTGTC
>CAMOLV010000088.1 GCA_946619045.1 uncultured Coriobacteriales bacterium
GGCGACGATCTGTTCGTCCACTACAGCGAGATCCAGATGGATGGCTTCAAGACCCTTGATGAGGGCCAGGCTGTCGAGTTCGAGATCACGACCGGTCAGAATGGCAAGCTTCAGGCGTCTTCCGTCCGCAAGATCTAGTCTTTAGCTGACAAAGAAGAAGCTGGGAAGGCCGCCGCGTGCGGCCTTCCTCTTTTTTGGGGATAATAAACCAATACCCATGTTTCGACCGTTGCGAGGCACTGGAGGAGGCGAGCTGCGATGGCCGGCACACCCAAGCGCAAGGGATTCTTGGCGAAGCTCGCCGAGCTGCTGCCCCTGGGCCGCAAGCGAACCGCCGATCCCACGCCTGCCGAGAAGCCCGCGCCAGCAGCAGATCCCACACCCGCCGCGCCTGCTGCGCCGCCCTTCTCGCTCGACCAGCTCGCACGGCGCCTCTTCCATGCCGACAACACCGCGGCCGCGCTCTCCGACTTCGCCACGCACGTGGACAAGCGCCTGCTCAAGGGCGAGCCGGTCGCGCCGCTCGAGGCGTTTCTCGCGCATGCGCTCATCGACGCGGGCGTCAACAGCAACGACGTGGCCCTGCCCGCGATGACCATCATCCGCCCGCGCACGAGCGGCCTGTTCTACGCGCGCGTCAACGAGATGGAGGTGCCGTACCTGGCGCTGCTCCATGTGCTGGGCATCGAGGCCGCGCTCAACGCCGCGCATTTCATCACCATGTTCTACGGCGAGGAGGGTCCCGCCACCGAGGCCGAGGCCTGGCAGTTCGCGCACCGCGTGCCCGCATCGATCATCTCGCAGATGGCCGAGCCCACCGACGCCGACCGCCGCGTGCACGAGGCGCTGATCGCCGCCGAGGGCAACCCGGACGGCGAGTGGGCCGTGCGCAGGTTCATCTCGCTGGGCATCGAATCGTTCCAGCTGCCGTGGCGCCTCTCCGCGCGCTTCCGCGTCAACGTGGCCGGCGGCGACGTGGCCTTCGAGGCCGACCTCACCCCGCTCAACCTGATGTGGCGCCGCACCAGCATCGACGGCGTGCGCGTGGTGCCCACCACCTCCGAGATGCAGCGCCGCTCCGCCACCGACTACAACACGCGCCTCGCGTTCGTCCTCGCGTCGTGCGCGTTTCGCGCCTCCGAGCGCATCCAGCGCGTGTGGGTTGCCGGCACCATCGACACCGCGCAGTACCACAGCTGCCTCTACTCGGTCTGCTTCGACCGCGAGCGGTTCCTCGAGCTCGACCTCTCCGCCATCTCCGACCCCGTGGGCGTGCTGCGCGCCTTCGACGCGGTCCTCGACGAGCAGGACGGCATGCTCCATCGCGTTCAGCAGTCGTTCACGCTCGACGACGCGCGCTTCTGCCCGCCCGAGCGCTTCGAAGCGCCCGAGGTCTCGACGCGCATGCTCTCGGAGAAGCACGCGCACGCGCTGGGCACCGCGAGCGTGTCGGGGCTCGGCATCGACGAGACGATCCACCGCACGGCGCTCGCGCGCGAGATCTCGCGTCACCTGGGCGACTCCACCGCCGAGAACGTGGCCGCCATCTTGGAGCTTGCCGAGAACGACTCCGACCCCGCGGTCCTTTCCGCCGCCGAGCGCACCGTGCAGAAGCTCATCGCGGGCACGCTCGAGGACGACCCCCTCGCGATCATCGGCGAGTTCACCGAGGGAGACGACCTCACGTCGCTCGCCGCCCACGCGCGCACGCTGCTCGAGGCGCACGAGCTCGAAGCCGCGGCCGCCCTGCTCGGTGCGCAGCTCCCGCAGTACGATGAGACCTACGCGGACGGCACCAGCGTGGTCTGGCGCGTCTATACCACCTACGTTAGCCGCGTGCTGGCGAACCGCCTGGGCATCGACGCCGACAAGACCGTGCTGCTGGCCCCCGCCGCCTATCTGGAGCTGCTGCTCATGCACTCCGTGAGCCTGTACCTGCTCAACCGCAACGAGGAGGCGCTCGCGGTGGCGCGCCGCGCGCATCAGGTCGCTCCGCTCGAGGCGCAGGCGCAGCAGCATATCGTGCAGTGCCTCGACGCCTGCGGGCGCACGCTCGAGGCCGTGGACGAGCTCAAGGACCTGCTCTCGCACGCGCACGACGCGGTGAGCATCGGGTTCGGCTTCTACCGCATGGCGTACTTCCAGTGGAAGCTCGGCAACGTGGAGTGCGCGCAGGCGTGCTACCTCAGGGCGCTGCGCTTCCTGCCCACGGTGGTCACGTTCGTGGCGCCGGAGCTGCAGGTCATGGCGCTGCAGGGGCAGAACCGCCTCGAGGACATCAGCGATGCCGCCATCGACAAGCTGCTGGAGGAGCACGGCATCCCGCTGGCTCCCACGCTCCAGATAGCCGAGATCTTCTCGGAGGCCATGCGCGCGGCTCTCGACGCCGAGATCTTCCCCGTGGCCAAGAGCTTCCTCATCACGCTGGGCACGCTCAACCGCGACGACGTGTGCTTCGGCGTGCTGCGCTCGCTCGAAGACGAGCCCGACAGGTAGGCCGCGATGGCGAACGTCTCCCTCATGCCGCCCAGCTTCGCCGCGGCGATCTTCGACTTCGACGGCACGCTCGCCCTGACCGACGGGCTCTGGCGTACGGTCGACGAGCTGTTCTTCGCGCGGCGCGGCATCCCCTACGACGCGGAGATAGCCCGCGCGCTCTCGACGCGCGGCTTCGCGGAGGGCGCCGAGTGGTGCATCGAGCGCTACGGGCTCGACGAGACGCCCGAGGCCATCTGCGCCGAGTGGACCGAGACCAGCATCGAGCTCTACAAGCGCGACGTGCATCTGCGCGACGGCGCGGAGGACTACCTGCACTACCTGCGCGAGCAGGGCATCCCGCTCGCGCTCGCCACCATCAACGACCGCACGATCCTCGCCTCGATGGAGCGCGTCGACATCTTCTCGCTCTTCGACGTCGTGGTGTGCGGGCAGGAGGGCGGCCGCTCCAAGGCCCATCCCGACATCTTCTACAAGGCCGCGTGCGAGCTGGGCGTGGGCCCCGCGGGCACCATCGTGTTCGAGGACACGCCCGACGCGATCGCCACGGCTGCGGCCGCGGGTTTCTCCACATGCGCGCTCGCGGTGCCCGGAAGCTTGCATCAAGGTTTCGAGACCTTGCGCAGCACGGCCGATGTCGCCCTCGAGAGCTGGGCCGAGTTGTATACTCAGAGGGCTTGACCTGCTATCGAACGGAGTTACCGTGCCCATCAACATCCCCGACGGACTGCCCGCAAAGACAACGCTGCACCAGGAGCGCATCTTCGCCCTCGAGGAGGAGGTGGCCGATAGCCAGCATATCCGCCCGCTCAAGCTGGTCATCCTGAACCTCATGCCCACCAAGATCGAGACCGAGACGCAGATCCTGCGCCTCATCTCCAAGTCGCCGCTGCAGGTGAGCTGCGACTTCATGCGCGTCTCGAGCCATGAGTCCAAGAACACCTCGGCCGACCACCTGGTCAAGTTCTACGAGACGTTCGACGCCTACCGCGACAAGAACTACGACGCCATGATCATCACCGGCGCGCCCGTGGAGCACCTGCCGTTCAACGAGGTCGACTACTGGGACGAGCTCTGCGAGATCATGGACTGGGCGCGCGAGCATGTGTTCTCGACGATGTTCCTCTGCTGGGGCGCGCTCGCGGGCCTCTACCACTACTACGGGATCCCCAAGAAGATGCTCGGCGCCAAGCTGTTCGGCATCTTCCCGCAGCGCCTCTGCGACGAGTACAGCTTCCTCACCAACGGCTTCGACGAGATCCACAACATGCCGCACAGCCGCCACGCCGCCATCGACACGGGCGAGCTCGCGCTGCACCCCGAGCTGATCACGCTGTCGGAGGGCTTCAACAGCGGCCCCGCGCTCGTGGCCACCGAGGACTTCCACGAGATCTACGTCACCGGCCACTTCGAGTACGGCCGCGACACGCTGGCCGACGAGTACTGGCGCGACTTCCACAAGGGCCTGCCCATCCGCCTGCCCGAGAACTACTTCCCCGACGACGACCCCGAGAACCAGCCCATCTTCACGTGGCGCGCGCACGCCAACCTGCTGTATCGCAACTGGCTCAACTGGGTCTACCAGATGACGCCGTACGAGATCGACGAGATCCCCGCCGCGATCGAGAGCCTGCGGGCCAAGACCTACGGCATGGCCGACAAGTTCGACTAGCATGGACGGCGACGCGGAGAGGCTGACCGACGAGCTGCTCGAGCAGCTGCTCGCCGCCGCAACGCCCGAGGCGTACCTCGCCGAGACGGGCCTCGAGGAGAAGGGCTTCTCGGCCTACCTCAACGAGCTCCTCGTGGCGAAGGACCTCAAGATGAGCGAGGTCATACGCGAAGCCGGCCTCAATGCGACCTACTGCTACCAGTTCTTCAGCGGCACCCGATCCAACCCCGGGCGCGATTACGCGATCCAGCTCGCCTTCGGCCTGCGCTGCTCGCTCATCGAGGCGCAGCGGCTCCTGCGCCGCGCGGGCCTCTCGGAGCTCTGGGCCAAGGTGCCGCGCGATGCGGTGATCATCTACGCGATCGAGCACGGATACACGCGCGCACAGGCGGACGACGACCTGTTCCGGCTGGGCTTCGAGACCCTGGTCAAGGCGGACTAGCATGGGCGATGCGGTGCTCGAGGCGATTGAGCGCGACGAGGCGTACCGCGTGGTGAGCGTGCTCGCCGACGGGCCGTCCGGACGCACCGAGCTCGTGGCGCCCGTGGCCACCGGCACGCCGATCTACGTGCGCAAACGCATTCCCATCCAGATCGCCAACCCCGAGGCGTGGGAGCAGCTGGCGGCCATCTCGCATCCGCTGCTGCCGCATGTGGCCGAGACCTACCTGCTGCCCGACACCTTCGTGACCGTCTGCGATTACGTGGAGGGCTTCTCGGTGGAGCAGCTCATGGCGGCGCGCGGGAGGATCGACGCCGATCAGGTGCGCGCCATCATCGCCGACGTGTGCGCCGCGGCGGGAGCCCTGCACGCGCGCGGCATCATCCATCGCGACATCTCGCCCAAGAACGTGATCATCGCCGCAGACGGCGCGCATCTCATCGACCTGGGCATCGCGCGCGTGGGCGATGCGACGGCGCGGCACGACACCACCAGACTCGGCACCTGGGGCTTCGCTGCGCCCGAGCAGTTCGGCTTCGCGCAGACCGACGCCCGCTCCGACGTGTATTCGATCGGTACCCTCGCGGGATACATGCTCACGGGCACGGACCCCGGCGAGTACGGCTTCGACGTGGCGGTCTCCAACCTGCCGTGGAATCTGAGCTCCGTCATCGAGCGGGCCCGCTCCTTCGAGCCCAGCGCGCGGTTCGCGAGCGCGCGGGAGCTGAGCCAGGCCTTCGGCGAGGGTGCTCTTGCGCGACGCGATGGCGAAAGCCTCCTCGATAGCGTGCGACGCTTCGTCCGAGCGCTCATAGTCCATCCCGAAGAATTGCGTATTGCTTGGCGGGAATCCACATTGCTGAAGAAGATCGCCTTTTCAGTCGCGCTTTTCTGCTGGCTTGCGCTCTGTGGAGGAATGTACTCTACGGTTGCCGATATCGATCCTGCTGCTCCATCTGGCTGGGTGGTTGTCGATATCCTCATGAAGCTCCTCATTTCGACGTGCTTTATGTGGATGGGTGCCGATGCGCTCTTTGCACTCATCGGTGCCGGTCCCTACCGAAAACGTCATAAACGCGGCGCGCTTTGGCTTAAACGCATGCTTCCTGTTTTCGCGATTACCATCGCCATCACGTTTGTGGTAACCCTTATTGCGACAGAATTATTCGGCAATTACCAGAGACCTTAACGATTCAGCTGGCAGCTGATGAAATAGACTCATGAACGCCGCATAATCGACCCCGAAAGGGGCGATTTATGGGCTTGAGCTGGGAATTCATACATGATTCGACAGTGGGTTTGCTCGATGTGCTGCGTTGCGCACCACTTGATAGCCGTGATTTCCCAACATGGATTGCAGATACCATCGCCGCTCGTGGCCTTCGACGCAACGAGATTGTCCATGCATCGCATCTCAATCAGACGTTCGCGTATCAGATCATCGCAGGTACGCGGCATGCGGCGCGGGATAAGCTCATCCAGCTCGCCTTCGGAATGGGGCTGGATATCGATGAGGCATCCGAGCTGCTCGAACGCGGGGGGTCGAATGCGCTCTCGTCGCGCTGCCGCCGCGATGTGGTGATCGCCTATGCACTCGACCGCTGTCTCTCGGTACTCGAATGCGATGACCTTCTCTGGTCGGTGGGGGAGCGCACGCTGGTCACGCGCGGAGCCGCTCGCAGGATTT
>CAMOLV010000089.1 GCA_946619045.1 uncultured Coriobacteriales bacterium
GCGGAAATGCTGGTGCCCCCGAGCCGATTCGAACGGCTGACACCCGCTTTAGGAGAGCGGTGCTCTATCCCCTGAGCTACGAGGGCGTGTGGGTGCCATTCTAGCACCGCGGGCTTGAGGCCGCTACTTCTTCTTGGCGGCCTTCGCAGCCTCCTTGGCAGCGTTGCGCTCGAGCTCGGCCTTGCGCTCCTTGGCGAAGAGCTCGGCGAGCTTCTTGTTGGACATGCCCGCCATCTTCTTCTCGACATCCTTGCGGATGGGGCGGCGCTTCACCCAGTCGAAGACGAAGCTCGCGACGATGAAGACGTAGGCGAGGATGAGGCACGCGATGGAGACGACGCCCGACGTGGAGCCGTAATTGCCGTCCTTGACCGGGAACACGAACGTGATGACCAGCGAGACGAGCGTGGCGACGAAGCCGATGCCCAGGAGGACCCACCACAGGCGCTCGGTCTTCTTGTAGTCGGGGTTCTGGGCGAGCATGAGCTGGAAGGCCTGGTTGCGGTAATCCTCCTCCTCGCGCTGCTTGCGGCGCTCGGCGCGCTCCGCCTCCTTCTGCTCCTTGGTCTTCTTGGCTCCGGGCAGGGACGATGCCATGGCGGCAGCCTTCTTGCCGTCCTTGCTGACGGTGCGCACGGACGCGGCCTTCTCGCGTGCGGGCTTGGCGTTGGCGGCAGATCCGCGCTGGGCGCCCTTCTTGGCGGGCGTCTCGGGCTCGGTCTTGCCGCTGAGCTGGGACGCCTCGGCACGCGCCCCCTCGATGGTGTCTCGAAGTGACATGCTTACAGCTCCTTCTTGGGAACGAACTTCTCGCCGGTGATGATCTCGAACGCTTCCTGATAGCGCTTCGAGGTGCCCTCGATGACCTCGGCGGGCAGATGGGGCGGCTCGCCGGTCATATCCCAGTTGGCGAGCAGCCAGTTGCGCACGTACTGCTTGTCGTAGCTGGGCTGGACCTTGCCGGCCTCGTACTCGTCGGCAGGCCAGAAGCGGCTGGAGTCGGGCGTGAGGCACTCGTCGATGAGGGTGAGCTCGCCGTCGATCATGCCGAACTCGAACTTGGTGTCGGCGATGATGATGCCCTGGCCGGCAGCGTAGTCGGCAGCGGCGGTGTAGATGGCGAGCGACGCATCGCGGAGCTTGGCGCCGACCTCGGGGCCGACGATCTCGACCATGCGCTCGTAGGAGATGTTCTCGTCATGCAGCCCGAGCTCCGCCTTGGTGGACGGCGTGAAGATGGGCTCGGGGATTTTGGAGGCCTCGACCAGGCCCTCGGGAAGCTTGATGCCGCACACGGTGCCGTCGGCGTCGTAGGTCTTCTTGCCCGAGCCGGTGAGATAGCCGCGCACGATGCACTCGACGGGCAGGGTGCTCGCCTTCTTGACCAGCATGGAGCGGCCGGTGAGGTAGTCCGCGTAGGGAGCGAACTTCTCGGGGAAGTCGGCCACGTCGGTCGAGATCATGTGGTTGGGCATGATGTCTGCGAACTTCTTGAACCAGAACTCGGAGATGCGCGTGAGGATCTCGCCCTTGTAGGGGATCTCGTCGGGAAGGATGTAGTCGAACGCGGAGATGCGGTCGGAGACGACCAGCAGCAGGCTGTCGCCGCAATCGTAGATGTCGCGGACCTTGCCGCGGCTGTCGGGACGGAGTTCCTCGGCCACCTTGAGCCCCCTTGGGTTGTGGTTAACAGGCATAACAGATTAAGTATAGAGGATGACGCGTTCCATGGGCAGATGGTTCTGCCCATGACCCGTAACGACCTCAATTAGAGGGGCTAGAATCGTCATAATCCCGCTGGTGATGCAGAGGTCGAGACACCGCACACAGGATTGTATAATCGCTGCATATTTGGCGCCAAATATCACCGATTCATGGATAAAAGCAACCCACCAGCAACGACCCCTCTCGGGATTACATCACCAGCGGGATTTCGACCTCTCTACAAGGCGATTCGAGCAACTACTTGTCGCGATCGCGGTTCTGGCGCTGCCTTCTGCGCGTGATCGGGATGCGCAGCGTGAACGTGGTGCCCTTGCCCACCTCGGACTCGACCGAGATGGTGCCGTTGTGCCGGTCGACGATCTCCTTGGTGAGCGAGAGGCCCACGCCGAGGCCGCCCGACTCCATCTCGCGGCTGGCATCCGAGCGCCAGAAGCGCGAGAACGTGCGGGGGATGTCCTCCTTGGCGATGCCGATGCCCGTGTCGGCCACCGAGATGAGCGCGTCCTGGCGGTCCTGCGCGACCGTGACCACGACCCAGCCGTCCTCCTTGGTGTAGCGCATGGCGTTGGAGAGCAGGTTTACGACGGCCTCGCTGATCATGTCGGGGTTGATGTCGGCGTAGAGGATGCCGTCGAGGGTCTCGTCGTTGAAGCGCAGGTGCAGGCGCTTCTCGTGGAAGAGCTGGTGCTGAGACGACACGAGGCTCGACACCATGTAGACCAGGTCGGTGTGCTCGGTCTCGAGCTGGTTGGTGCCGTTCTCGATGCGCGAGAGGTGCAGCATGGCCTCGACGAGCTTGGAGAGGCGGCGCACCTCGTTGGCGAGCGTCTCGAAGTGCTCGTCGTCGGCAGGGAGCACGCCGTCCTGCATGGCCTCGACCGTGGCCTGCATGGCCATGAGCGGCGTGCGCAGCTCGTGCGCCACATCGGAGGTCAGGCGGTGCTCGAGCTTGATGTCGCGCTCGAGGGAGGTGGCCATCTCGTCGAACGTCTCGCCCAGACGGCCGATCTCGTCGTCGCCCGCGAGCTCGGTGCGCGCGGTGAGGTCGCCGTTGCGGATCTGGGCGGCCGTGGAGGTGATGCGGTTGATGGGCTTGGTGAGGGCGCGCGCGACCGCCCAGCCGATGAGGCACGCGAGGCCGATCGCGATGGCGGCTGCCCAGCCGATGGCGCGGTAGGAGTTGGTGCGGAAGGCGGCATCGCTCTTGGTGAGCAGGGCCTCGGATCCGAATGCCCAGAGCCGCACCGTGCCCACGACGTTATCGTTCTCGTCGAGCACGTTGGCGGAGACGATCGAGTCGGCATCGGTGGGCATGAGCGATACGTCGGGGTTGGCAGGCACGTCGGTTGGCGGGGGCACCTGCATCTGCTCGCGCGCATCGCCCGATGCGGTATAGCGGCTGGAGATGCGCGAGGTGATGGCCCATGTATCGTCGTAGAGGATGTTGCCGTCGGCATCGACCAGCTGGACGCCGATGTCGTCGGAAACCGCAGACGCCGCGGTGGTCGCGGAGATGACGTCGGGAGTCCACTCCCCCGCCTCGATGTAGCGCTGGGAGATGGCCTCGGCCGTGGACTCGGCCACGCGGAGCATGTTCTGGCGCGTGTAGTTCTGGAACTGGCCCTCCCACACGAAGGCGAGCACCATCACGAGGATGGCCGCCGTCATGACCGCCGTCATGGCGAACGACAGGGTCATGCGCGTGGAGTAATGCCAGGTGTTCTTGGGAGAACGCCTGATGGTGTTATATGAACCGCGAACGGAGGCCGGGTACTCCCCGGTCTCCGCTGCATTGTCCTTCACATCTGTTGAGAACGTGGCCGCCACGAGCGTGCCTTACTCGGCCGCCTTCTCGGGGGCCTCGAAGCGGTAGCCCACGCCGTGCACGGTGTAGAGCCAGCGCGGATTGCGCGGGTCGTCGCCCAGCTTGGCGCGCAGGTTCTTGACGTGGGAGTCGATGGTGCGCTCGTAGCCCTCGAAGTCGTAGCCGAGGACCTTCTCGACGAGCTCCATGCGCGTGTAGACGCGGCCCGGATAGCGCGCGAGGGTGGTGAGCAGCTTGAACTCGGAGGCGGTGAGGTCGACCTCGGCACCCTCGACCGTGACCTTGTGGCCGGAGATATCGATCACCAGGTCGCCGAAGTCGAGCACCTCGAGCGCCGGCTCGCTCTCGGCATGGGCGCGGCGCAGCAGGGCGCGCACGCGGGCGACGAGCTCGCGGGGCGAGAAGGGCTTGATGAGGTAATCGTCGGCGCCGAGCTCGAGGCCGATGATGCGGTCCTCGACCTCGCCCTTGGCGGTGAGCATGATGATGGGGACGTTGGAGGTCTCGCGGATGGAGCGGCACACGCGCTCGCCGGAGAGCTTGGGGAGCATGAGGTCGAGGATGACCAGGTCGAAGCTGTGCTTCTCGAACTCCTCGACGGCGCTCTGGCCATCGCCCACGCCACGCACGATGTAGTTCTCGCGCTCAAGATAGGCGGCGACGGCGTCGCGGATGGTCTTCTCGTCCTCGACCAGGAGGATCTTCTTCTCATCTGTAGCCATGGGCGGCCTCCTTTGCGGTCGGTGGCAGCGGCATGCCCTCGTGCATGCGCATAATTGATTGTATTCTACCCTAGTTCGAGAGCTTATGAATCCTGCTGCATGTCGAACGTGCGCACGATCACCCTCGACGGATAACCCGTCTTCTCGTCCTTCACGGTCGCATAGGTCACGAAGGTGTCGATGACCTCCCCCATGCGCGCAGGGAACTCTCCGTAGTCGACCGAGCGGTCGATGGCCGGAAGGAAGCTGTAGGTGCGGTTGCGGACGTTCAGGGTGTAGTAGGATGCACGGCTCTTGACGATGAAGGTGTTGCCGCGACCGCACGCGCCCTCTGCGGGCTCGCGCCACATGCACACGAACTTGCCGTTATCGCCCGTGATGAACGTGCCCATCTCGCCGAGCAGGCCGCCCGAGCCGTAGGACGCCTCGACCGAGACGACGAAGCGGTCGCCCACGCGCGACGCGCTCATGGGGCGCACGCTCTCGGGCAGGACAAGCTGGTCGATCACGGTGGCGAGCTTGTCGGTGAGCGAGTAGCACGTGACGCCGTAGAACACGCCCTCATCGCCGCGCACGCGCGGGGTGAGGGTCACGGTGTTGCCGCTGGGGACGGGGGCGGTGGCGAAGCGGCCATGCGATTCGACCACAGCCTCGGCATCGCTGCTGCCCACGTTCCAGAGATAGGCATAGGAGGTCTCGGAGGTCTTGTCGCCCGAGAGCGAGGGCTGGACCTGCCAGAGCACGCGCGACCCCGTGCAGCAGAACGCGGGCGGATCCCAGTCCTTGTCGCCCTGCGCGAGCATCGAGGTGGTGCCCATGAGGGATCCGGCCGAGAAGCGCGACCCGTAGAGCGTCCAGTCGCGGGTGATCATGTCGAGCTCGACCCAGGCGTAGGCATCGTCGGAGCACCGCACGTCGTAGATGACGTTGGTGGGCGACACGGTGAGCGTCTGGGGCACCACGTCGAGGAGCATGCCCGATGCCAGCGAGAGCACCGCGCCCTTGACCATGGGCATGGCGGAGGAGCCGGCCGACATGACGGGGATCCAGTTGCCCTCGGCGGGGAGCAGGACGCTGCCGAGCGGCAGCTCGATGGTCTGGCCCGGGGTGAACGAGAGGTCCTTGTAGGTGAATGACTCGAGCGCGTCGATGCCGTCCTCCTCGGGGATGACCGTGGGGTCGGGGACGGCGTCCGCCTGGCTCGCCGAGTTGGCGCAGCCGGGCAGGATGGTCACCGCGGCGGCTGCGATGCCGGCTGCGGCGCTCCCCTTGAGGAACGAGCGGCGTGTAAGGCGCGGAAGATGCATGCTAGGCGTTCGCCAGCGCCTGGGCCTGGCGCAGGGCGATGGTGAGCTGGTCGGCGCAGGAGGTGCCGCGGCCGGCGCAGTCGTTGCCTGCGAGGATGCCGACGATCTCATCGACGGGACGGCCCTTGACGAGCTTGGGGATGGCGGCGAGGTTGCCGGGGCATCCGCCGTAGAAGGAGACGTTCTCGATGGTCTTGCCGGCGTCGTCGAGCTCCACATGGATCATGCGGGTGCAGACGCCGCGCGGGATGAAGTCGTGAGAGATCACTGATCGGGTTCCTTTCAGATAGATGCACAGGAGGGACGGTCCTCTCTGTTCATTTCTGCACAGGAGGGACGGTCCTTTCTGTTCATTAGTCCTCGAAGGTCAGGGCCTCGAGGCGGTCGAACATGACGCCCGCGCGCGTGAGGAAGCTGCGCGGGTCGAAGATGGCGTCGAGCTGCTCCGCGGAGAGCGTGCAGGCCGGGTCGGCGTCGAGGCGCTCGCGGAAGGTGGGGCCGGCGACGCCCTGCTGGATATCGGCCCAGACGGCCATGGCGTTGGACTGCACCACCTTGTAGGCGTCCTCGCGGGTGATACCCGTGTCGACGAGCGCGAGCAGCACCTTCGACGAGAACAGCATGCCGCGGGTCTTGTTGAGGTTGGCCATCATCTGCGCCGGGT
>CAMOLV010000090.1 GCA_946619045.1 uncultured Coriobacteriales bacterium
CGACTCCTCCCAGCCGTAGAAGGCGGAGTACTCGCCGTAGTAGGTGTCCATGTCGATGCCGGTGCCCGCGACGATGTAGACGATGCCGTTGCCCTTGTCGCGGTCGAACGCCAGGCCGCCGAGCAGGCCGTAGGCCTCGGCGGTGTGGCCGGCGAAGGGCACGTCCTGGTTTGCCAGCAGGCGGTCGCCGCCGTCGGTGTTGGTGAAGACCTGCGGACCCATGCAGTACTGGAGCATGAGGCCCCAGTAGGTGTCGCCGTTCTCGGCCGCCTCGTCATAGGTCCAGACCGGCGTGAACATCTGCTCGACGGTCTCGGGCTTGAGGATCTGCGCGCCGTTGAACTCGCCGCCGTTGGACCACATCTGCATGAGCTTGCAGAGCTCCGTCACCGAGATGCGCAGGCTTCCCATGGGCCCGAAGAGCGAGCCGTTGGAGCCGATCTCGTACTCGGAGTAGTCGGGCTTGGGCTCTCCCACGGGCCAATCGTCGCACTGGGCCGTCCAGGAGCCGTTCTCGAGGCTGTACTCGCCGTTCTCGTCGAGATAGCGGTAGAGCGTGCCCACATGCCCCTTGGCCTCATCGTCCATGTCGTAGACGTTGAAGCTGCAGGTGAGGCCCATGGGCCCGTAGATATGATCGGTCGTGTAATGGTCGAAGCGCTCGCCCGAGACCTTCTCGATGATGGTCGCGACGAGGCAGTAGTTCATGTTGCAGTACGAGAAGAACACGCCGGGGGCCTCCTCGGCGGGCGCCCAGCAGCCCTCGCAGTAGCACTCGGCGCCGGGGGTGAAGAACTCGCTGATGTGGTGCGGATACGGGATGTTGTAGAGGCCGGAGTTGTCGCCGCCCTCGCGGATGGACGAGGTGTGGCTCATGAGCATGCGCAGCGTGATGGGGGTGTCGGGGAAATTGGGGTTGCGCAGGTCGAAGCCCAGGTACTCGCTCACGTCGGCATCGGGGTCGAGCTTGCCCTGCTCGATGAGCTGCCACGCGGCCGTCGCGGTGGAGAGCTTGGAGATCGATGCGATGCGGTACTTGGTGTCGGCGTCGCAGGGGACGTCGCCCATCTGGCTCTCGCCGCTGCCGAAGTGCGCGGTGCCCACGCCCTCAGCGAAGAAGATCTCGCCGTCCTTGATGACGCCCAGGCAGGCGGCGGCCAGCGGGTGCTCGGGGTCGTCGATAATCGCCTGCATGCGCTGCACGGCCTCGTCATGGGATATCGGGCCGGCCGCCTCGGGTTCGGGCTCGGGCTCGGGTTCCGGCTCGGGCTCGGGTTCGGGCTCGGCCTCGGGCTCCGGCGCGGCATTCTGCGTGCATCCGGCGATGCCGAGGCCGGCCGCCAGCGCGGCGGTACCGAGGAAATTGCGGCGGTTCATGGTTGCCATATGTGCTCCCTCCTGTTGGGTTTGACCCGGGCGCGATGCGCTCGTCTCCCCAACCGTATGCCGCGCGTGCGCGATGCGCCATCAACGAAAGATTGATTCTGGATAAACGGGTGCCTCTACGTGCGGTTTACGAGCGGTGCTGCCCGTCGGAGATCGCCCTCAGGAGCTGCACGCGGTTCGCGCTGCCCGTCTTCCGGAAGATGTTGTGCACGTGCGTCTTCACGGTGCCCTCGCTTATGAAGGCCCGCTCGGCTATCTCCTGGTTGGTGCAGCCCTCGTAGAGCAGCCCCAGGATCTCGCGCTCGCGCTCCGTCAGGGCATAGCGCTCGGCGGCAGCGGCCACCACGTCCCCGCGCTCCCCCTGCTCCGCGGGCTCCTTCTCCCGGGAACCGAGGATGCGCAGGCAGTACCAGACACCCCATACGATGCACGCGATGCTCATGGCCTCAATAGTGGCGAAGCGCCCCGGCATGAGCTCGATGCCCAGATGGACCAGGAGCATCTCGATCGAGTTCGCCACCTGGAAGGCGAGCAGGGCGTATACCGCGCGCTTGCCTATCGCCGGCTCCGCGGCATCGCCGTCTTCGGGGCGCATGGCGGCGAGTATCACCGCGATGGGGATGATGCCGCGCGCGGCGAGCGTCGCCACCCTCGCCCAGGGCCTCTCGCCGAGGATCCCGAGAGCCAGATATGCCGCCGCGAGGACGCCCCAGAACGGCCACGGAACGCGGCGGGGTCCCTCTCCCCTGTTGTATCGGACCACGCGATCGTAGTCGAAGGTGATCAGCAGGCCAGAGACGTTGGAGGCCGTGAGGAAGGCGGCGCGGTTCTCGGCGGCGAGCACCGCGAAGCCCGGCATGAGCTCGTCCATGTAGAGCAGAAGGTTGTCGAATACGAACAGCACGAACATGACGGCGAGCCAGAAGTGCACGCGCCGCCCGTCTCTCTGGAACACGAGCAGGAAGAGCATGGCGCACACGACGAAGGCGACCGTGACGAGCAGATTGTAGAAAAACGCCATGCGCACCTCCCCGCAGAGCAGATGGTTAACAGCTTGATGGTAGCAAATCGCAGCGCCGAACCGCCCTCCCCGTCGCCCTGCGGCGTGCCGACGCGCCTGTGCGAGCACCAGCGATTGGGCTATGATACCAACGTGCACTTTTAAGCACCTTAATCTGCGTTTGGAGGAGCCGTGTTCCAGCCTGTCACCCTGTTCGGCCTCACCATGCCGCTCATCAGCTTCATCCTGATCGGCTTCGCCATAGCGTTCCTCATCGTCACGGTCCTCGCCCGCGCGTCGGTCACCAACAAGCTCCAGGACCTCTTCGAGAGCAGGCTCTACGACGACTTCCTCGCCGAAGTGGACGACCCCATCGCGCGCTTCTTCATCCCCGACTACAACCGCGAGTACCTGCGCCTCAACGCCTACCTGGCCAAGGGCGATGCGGACAAGGCCTCCGGCACCTTCGACCGCCTGCTCACCATGAGGTCCACGGCCAAGCAGCGCGACGACCTGCTCTTCAGGGCATTCCAGTTCTATATGCAGCAGGAGAAGTTCAAGGACGCCAAGTCGGTGCTCGACGAGATGAAGGCGAGCGGCCGCAACGCCGACCGCGTGAAGACCTCCGAGCAGACCTGGGAGATCTTCGGCAACAAGTCGTTCGCCTACATCGACGAGATGGAGGCCGCCTTCGACGATGCCCCGACCAAGCTCCAGGTGAGCCTGGCGCTCATGCTCGCAGCGCAGTACGCCAACAAGAAGGATGATGTGAAGGCCCTCGCGTGGCAGGACAAGGCCCGCGAGATCCTCGAGACGCCCGGCGAGAAGGACTAGCTAGCCCAGGAACCGGACCTCGGGCTCGAGACGGACGCCGAACTGCTCCTCGACCGTATCCTGCACATGCGCGATGAGGGCCTTGACGTCGGCGCAGGTGGCCCCGCCCACGTTGACCACGAATCCCGCATGCTTGGACGAGACGGCGGCACCGCCCACGCGGTAGCCCTTGAGCCCTGCGTCCGAGATGAGCTTGCCCGCGAAATAGCCCTCGGGGCGCTTGAACGTCGATCCGGCGCTGGGCAGCTCGAGCGGCTGCTTCTCCTCGCGCTGGGCCGTGAGCTCGTCCATCTTGTCGCGGATGTCGCCGCGGCTCCCCTTCGCGAGCGCGAACGTGGCGGAGACGACCACCATGCCCTCGTCGGCGATACGGCTGTGACGGTAGCCTAGGTCGAGCTCGTCGACGCCGAGCGTGGCGAAGGTGCCGTCGGCGCGGATGACGCGCACCTCCTTGAGCACGTCGGCCATGCAGCCGCCGTACGCGCCGGCGTTCATGTAGCAGGCGCCGCCCACGGTTCCGGGGATGCCGCACGCGAACTCGAGGCCGGAGAGCGCCATCTCGCAGGCCATCTCGCTGGCCTCTTTGAGGCTCACACCCGCCTGGCAGGTCATCTCGCGGCCGTCGAGCGACACGTCCATGAGGTCGTGCGCGAGCGCGATGACCACGCCGTCGAAGCCGTCGTCGGAGACGAGCAGGTTCGAGCCTGCACCGAGCACGAAGACGGGCACGTCGGCCTCGCGGCAGACGGCGAGGCAGTCGCGGACCTCCTCGGGGTCGTCGGGCATGACGTAGAGGGCGGCGGGACCGCCGATCTCGAAGGTTGTGTGCTCGGAAAGGGGCTCGGACTCGTGGACGCCCTCCTCGCCGACGATCTTGCGAAGGCGCTGCGCGAGGACGGTCAGGTCATGGTCTATGTCAGGCATGTCGGAAGATGCTCCTTGAGGTAGATGACTGCATCAGTATAGCGTGAACAACGGGGCGGAGGAATCGTTCATGCACGTCCGTGCGAAGTGAGGTGCCAGCCGCCGCAGAACTCGCACCTGTAGCAGGTGAGCCCGCGCACGCCCCTGTCGGCGGATCGCGCGATGGCGTCCTGCGCGTCGAGCTTGGTGTCGTAGCGGTTCTTGCGGCCGCAGCTCTTCGCCCGATACGCCCCCTCGCGCTTGGCCTCGAGCGCGCTCATGCCCTGCTCGGCACGCTCGAACAGGCCGTCGAGGCTGCCGAAGCCGGCCTCGAACTCCTCGCGCTGCTTTTTGACCGCCGAGCGTTTCCTGCTCGTCATGTTCCTCTCCCGCTGGGACGATGGGGACAGGTCATTCGCTGTCCCACGGTCGTGGGACAGCGAATGACCTGTCCCCATCGTCCCACGCCCGCATGTGTTTTCTCTCGCCCTCGAGTGTAGCGGCAGAATCGGCGCTGACTGCCGTTAGAATGATGGTGTCTGTGCATAACACATAATTCGGAGGGTGACCCCATGGTTTCACGCGTCTATGTGGAGAAGAAGTCCGGATTCGACCTCGAAGCCCAGGCCCTCGCCCGCGAGCTGCGCGACCTGCTCGGCATCGCGGCGCTCGAGAACCTGCGCCTCATCAACCGCTACGACGTGGAGGGCATCGACGACGAGCTCTTCATGCGCTGCGTGCCCACGGTGTTCTCGGAGCCGCAGTCCGACATCGCGACGCTCGAGATGCCCGAGACGGGATCTGCGCGCGTGTTCGCGGTGGAGTACCTGCCCGGCCAGTTCGACCAGCGCGCCGAGAGCGCAAGCGAGTGCGTCCAGCTCATCAGCCAGGGCGAGCGCCCCATCGTGCGCTCCGCCAAGGTCTACGTGCTCGACGGCGCCCTCACCGACGAGGACATCGCCGCCGTCAAGCATTACGTGATCAACCCCGTCGAGGCGCGCGAGGCCTCGCTCGAGAAGCCCGGGACCCTGCGCCAGAGCTATCCCGAGCCGCCCATGGTCGAGACGCTCGACGGATTCCTCGACCTCGACGAGGCGGGCCTCGCCGCGTTCATCGACGAGCGCGGGCTGGCCATGGACCGCGCCGACATCGCCTTCTGCCAGGAGTACTTCCGCTCCGAGGGCCGCGTGCCGACCATCACCGAGATCAAGATGATCGACACCTACTGGTCCGACCACTGCCGCCACACCACCTTCGGCACCGTCCTCGAGAACGTCGAGATCGACGACGAGGTGGTCAAGGCCGCCTTCGACCGCTACCTGGCCATCCGCGAGGAGCTCGGCCGCACCTCCAAGCCCGTCACCCTCATGGACATGGGCACCATCGGCGCCAAGTACCTCAAGCACACCGGCCAGCTCACCGGCCTCGACGAGAGCGAGGAGATCAACGCCTGCACCGTCAAGGTCACCGTCGACGTGGACGGCGAGGACCAGGACTGGCTCTTCCTCTTCAAGAACGAGACCCACAACCACCCCACCGAGATCGAGCCGTTCGGCGGCGCGGCCACCTGCATCGGCGGCGCCATCCGCGACCCGCTCTCCGGCCGCAGCTACGTGTATCAGGCCATGCGCGTGACCGGCGCATCCGACCCGCTGGTGCCCGTCTCGGAGACCATCCCCGGCAAGCTGCCGCAGCGCAAGCTCGTCACCACGGCTGCCGCCGGCTACTCCAGCTACGGCAACCAGATCGGCCTCGCGACCGGCGAGGTCCACGAGCTCTACCACCCCGGCTACATGGCCAAGCGCATGGAGATCGGCGCCGTGGTGGGCGCCACCCCCGCGAACCACGTGCGCCGCGAGACCCCCGCGCCCGGCGATAAGATCGTGCTGCTGGGCGGCCGCACCGGCCGCGACGGCATCGGCGGCGCCACCGGCAGCTCCAAGGCCCACAAGCTCGAGAGCCTCGAGACCTGCGGCGCCGAGGTGCAGAAGGGCAACGCCCCCGTGGAGCGCAAGCTCCAGCGCCTGTTCCGCCGCGAGGA
>CAMOLV010000091.1 GCA_946619045.1 uncultured Coriobacteriales bacterium
GGTAGTCCATCTCCTGCAGGTAGGCCATCCAGCGCGTGTCGATGACGCGCAGCATCACGCGCGACGAGAGGTCGTGCATGATCGCGGAGCCGAGACGCTCGGCCTTCTCGTTGTAGCAGCGCATGACGAACTCGTAGTACCTGTCGACCAGGTCGCCCGTCTCGTCGTCATCCTCGATGGCGGGGATGTCCTGGCGTCCCGTGAGGTTGGTGAGCCAGACCTGAAGGCCGCGCTCGTCCCACTCGTCGCGGGAGGCGTTCTCGGGGCAGTAGTCGAAGACCTTGCGCTGGACGGTGTCGTAGGCGACCTCCTCGACATGGGCCACGAGGTCCTTGCCGTCGAGGATCTTGTTGCGCTCGTCGTAGATGACCTCGCGCTGCTTGTTCATGACGTCGTCGTAGTCGAGGACGTTCTTGCGCATGGCGAAGTTGACTTCCTCGACCCTGCGCTGCGCGCTCTCGACCGACTTGGTGACCATCTTGGCCTGGATGGGCTCGTCGGGCGGCATCTCCCAACGTTCCATCATGTCGGCGATCTTCTCCATGCGGTCGCCAGCGAACAGGCGCATGAGGTCGTCCTCGAGCGAGAGGTAGAACTGGGTCTCGCCGGGGTCTCCCTGACGGCCGGCGCGGCCGCGGAGCTGGTTGTCGATACGGCGGCTCTCGTGGCGCTCGGTGCCGATCACGCAGAGGCCGCCGGCCTTGACGACCTTGTCGTGCTCGTCGGCGCAGATGCGGCGCGCCTCCTCCAGCGCTGCGGCAGCCTGCGAGGGCAGCATCCTGCGCTCGAGGTTGATGGCGTCGAACGCGCGCTTGAGGTTCTCGCGGATCGTCTCGTTGAGCTCGGCGCCGGCCGCCTCGAGCATGCCGGCGAACGCCTCGCAGTCGATCTCGCCCGTGTTGGGGATGCGGGCGACGAGGCCCGCCTGGCCCTTCTCGACGTCGAGGTCGAAGTCGCCCAGCAGGATCTGGCAGCGCAGCTTGTCGCCGAAGATGATCGTGTCGGGGAGGGTGTCCTCCTCGCCGCGCTTCGCAACCTGGTCGGTGAGGGACTTCACGAGATCTGCCAGGTCGTCGTCGGCGAGCCTGCCGACCTCGATGTCGGCGCCGGACGCGACGCCCGCGATCTGCTCGGCGGTGACGCCCTCGACGTTGACGCCGCGCTCGCGCAGGATGTCGAGCGCAAGGTAGGTGGGGCTGCCGCCCAGCAGGATGTCGGTACCGCGGCCGGCCATGTTGGTGGCGATGGTCACGGCGCCGAGACGGCCCGCCTGCGCGACGATCTGCGCCTCGCGGGCATGGTACTTGGCGTTGAGGACGTTGTGCGGGATGCCGCGCTTCGAGAGGATGCGCGAGAGGCGCTCGGAGTTCTCGATCGAGACGGTGCCCACCAGGCACGGCTGACCGTTGGCATGGCGGCGCGCGACATCGTCGGCGACGGCGGCGAACTTGTAGTTGACGGTGCGGTAGACCAGGTCGTCATGGTCGATGCGCGCGTTGGGCTTGTTGGGCGGGATGACCTCGACGGGCAGGTTGTAGATCTCGCGGAACTCGGCATCCTCCGTCATGGCGGTACCGGTCATGCCCGCGAGCTTGTCGTAGAGGCGGAAGTAGTTCTGGAGGGTGATGGTGGCGAGCGTCTGGTTCTCCTCGCGGATCTGCGCGCCCTCCTTGGCCTCGATCGCCTGGTGCAGGCCCTCGGAGTAGCGCCTGCCCTCCATGATGCGGCCCGTGAACTCGTCGACGATCTTGACCTCGCCGTCCATGACCACGTACTGCTGGTCGCGGTGGAAGAGGTACTCGGCCTTGAGGGCCTGCTGCAGATGGTTGACGAGCTGGCCGGAGGGATCGGCGTAGATATCGTCGATCTTGACGGCGCGCTCGATCTTCTTGAGGCCCTCGTCGGTTGCGGTGATGGTGCGCTTGGCCTCGTCCATCTCGAAGTCGACGTCGCGGATGAGGCCGCGGACGGCGCGGGCGAAATCCTTGTAGGTGCTCGCGGACTTGGTGCCGGCGCCGGAGATGATGAGCGGCGTGCGCGCCTCGTCGATGAGGATCGAGTCGACCTCGTCGACGATGGCGTAATGGTGGCCGCGCTGCACGCGGCGGTCGGCGCGCGTGACCATGTTGTCGCGCAGATAGTCGAAGCCGAACTCGGAGTTGGTGCCGTAGGTGACGTCGGCGAGGTAGGCGGGCTTCTTGAGGTCGAGCCTCATGCCGTTCTGGAGCAGGCCCACCTCCATGCCGAGCAGACGGTAGATGGAGCCCATCCACTCGCTGTCGCGCTTGGCCAGGTAGTCGTTGACCGTGACGATATGCACGCCCTCGCCGGGGATGGCGTTGAGATAGCCCGCCAGCGTGGAGACGAGCGTCTTGCCCTCGCCGGTCTTCATCTCGGCGATGGTGCCGCGGTGGAGCGCGATGCCGCCGATGAGCTGCACATCGAAGTGGCGCATGCCCGTCACGCGCTTAGATGCCTCGCGCACCACGGCGAAGGCCTCGGGCAGGATCGAGTCGAGCGACTCGCCGTTCGCATAGCGCTCGCGGAACCTCGCGGTATATCCGGCGAGCTCGTCGGTCCCGATCTTCTCGTAGGTGGGTTCGAGCTCGTTGATGCGGCGCGCGATGCGCTCGTATTCCTTGATGTCCTTATCTGCTCCGAACGACAGCAGCCTCGATAGGAATCCAGCCATGCACACATCCCAATCTCGTGATTCGAACGATACATCCAACTCTTTACTTTACCTAACAAAGGTCAAGCTATTCCACCCCGCGTGCATCTCACACCAAAAGCGCACCGCGCTCACGCCTCCTTGCCGAAGCCGTTGCGGCCGCGCGCGTCACCGGAATCCTCGATGAGGTTCCCGATCGCCGCGCGGAGCTCGGCGGACGGGGCCTTCCTGTTGCCGCGCATCATGCGTTTCGCGAACGCGCGGTACTGCCTGACCGCCTCGTCGGACCTGCCCGATCCCTTGAGCGCCCTGATCAGCGCGCACATGACGTCCTCGCGGGTGCCGTCGGCGAGGGACGCCCGCTCGGCGAGGTGCATCGCGAGCCTGCGCCGTCCCAGGATCAGGGCGGATTCGGAGCCGAGGACCATGATGTCGACGAAGATCCTCCTCAGCTCCCGCCTGCGGTCGCGCATGACGCCCGTTCCGTCCTGGAGGGGTTTCACCAGGTCCCCGCGGTAAATCTTCTCGAGGCGCACCGCCCCGTCGATGACACCGCCCTCGTCCGAGCCCTCCTTGGTCATGACGTCCCGGGCGACCGCGAGGAACTCGTCTATATCGCAGCGGACGCATTTGGGGTTCAGGCCTATCGTCCCGTCGTTGCGCGAGACCGAGATGGGGTCGAGGGACTCGTCGTAATCGCGCACGATGCGCCTGATGCGGCTCAGCGCCTGGTACATGCGCTCCCGGCCCGATTCGAGGTCGACGCCCGGCCACACCGATTCGATGAGGCTCGCACGCGACACCCTGTGGCCGGGAGCCGCGGCGATGAAGGCGAGGACGGTGCCGGCGGAGCGGCTCGTCAGCAGGTTGCCCGGCACCTCCACGCCGTTGATCGCGAGCGTGAGCTCGCCGAACAGGCCCATCTCGATGCCGTCCTCGAGCTGCTCCCCGCACTGCACGGCGGCAAAGGGGGATTCTGCCGAGACCTCGTCGTCCCCTCCACCTGCGAGCTGCTCGAACTCCTCGATGCGTTGCCTCCATCGTGCGGCCATGTGCTCCCTGTAGCGCCCTGAGACGGCCTCAGGCAGATTGCCTATCGCCATTGCGAGCCAGAGGAAGTCCGTGGGAAGCGGGGCCTCAGAAGACCTCTCATCGCCTCCTGAGAGCGTCGAGATGGCCACCGCCGCGATGTTGCCGAGCTCATCGTTGGACCATCTGCGCCGCTTCAGCCCCTCGCACGCATCGGGCTCCCCGAGGCAGCCCGCGCAGAGGCCCCTCAGGATCGCCACCACATCCGCCAGCACGGCGCAGCCCGACCTCTCCGCAAGGGCCGCAGCGCGCTTGATGCGCACGGAGGCGTTCACGGGGGCGTTGCGCAGCAGGTCGTACAGGACGTTGGCGCATCCGAGCGCCGCGGCGAGCATCTGGTTTCCCCGGCGCTCCGCGACCGCGCAGGGGCCGTCGAAGTTCGTCGAGGGCTCCCTGCCCCTGATGACGTCGCGCAGCGACTCGAGTATCCCGCCCCATCCCACGAGCGAGGTGAATCCCATGCGCTCGAAGAGCTCCTCCGATTGCGATATGCGCTCGAAATCGGGCTCGAGCTCCTCGCACATCAGCACGCGCGCAACCTCCTCGTCGATGCAGAGGAGCGCTTTGCTCAGGGTATCTGGAGCGCCGTCGGCCCGGGTCATCCTGACCATGCGCAAGCTGTCTCCCGCACGGCCCTTGCAGATCAGCGCGATCGCCTCGGCATGCGCTGCGAGACGCGATGCGACGTCATCCTCTCCGATCGTCCGCAGCTCGTCTCCCACGAGCTGCGGCGTCGCGAGGAGCCTGCGCGATAGCACCATCAGGCGCGCACGCTCGAACCCCCTCTCGTCGTCTGCGGTTGCGAAGAGGTGCCGTGCAGGCTCGGCATGCGGCGCAGTCCTCGACCACAGGGAACGATATGCCGTCTCGAGCGACTCGCGCACGTAGGGCGAGACGCCGTCCACGAACCGCTCATCCGAGATGGCCTCGTCCACCAGCGCCGTTTCGCCGTTCTCGAGCAGGTCGAATCCATGGCGGAGGAGCAGCGTCCTGCGCTGCGCGCCGTCGAGCCAGCCGATGATGAGCGCTGCCCTGCGCACATCTCCTCTGTCGGCGAGGATCCGGACGGCCGCCTCGGCCTGCTCCGGCCATCGCGCCGCCGCCTTCCTAAGCAGCTCGGAGCAGAAAACCGCTCCCTCGACCCTGTCCACGCCGACGCAGCGGAACGTTTTCGCGACATGGTCGAGCTTTATGAGGACGGCCTCGTCCAGCTCCAACCCCAAGCCGTCGGCAGGGGCACGACCGATGGCGTCGAGCAGTTCCTCCCATGTGCCCTCGCCGAGCAGCATCGCGGCGAACCTCGCCTTGCGCTCCTCTTCGATAACCCCATCGCGCAACGATTCGCGCGCGAGCGCGGAGAGCGCCTCGCCGAACAGCGGGGTGACGACGCCTTTGGGCAACCTGCTGAACGAGCAATCCAGGAGGGCTTCGACAAGGCAGGGCACGCCTCCGCTCTCGCACATGATCGTCTCCACCAGCGATTTGTTGAGGATGTCGGTCTTGTGAACCATCAGGTCGTCTTTGCCGACACGCATGCATCCCTCGATGCCGTCGAGCATCTGCTCCGCTTCGGGCCGCATCGTGAGGATGATCTTGGCGCCGAGCTTCTGCAGCTTCAGGATCGAACGGTCGAGGAGCTCGATGCTGCATTCGTCCACCGGGCAGACGTCGTCGATGATGAAGCAGAGGCGACGCCCCTTGCGGAGGCGCTGGCCGAATCGACGCACCAGGCGCGCGAGGCGTGCCGAAGCGATGTCGGCATCGAGCCCCGTAAGCTGGACGACCACGGTATCGTCGACGGGAAGGATGCGGGAAACAGCCTTGGCAAGCTGTGTTTTGCACGTTCCAGGATCGGCGCAGATGGCCACGATCTCTCCGGAAGCGGCATGCCCCGCCACCATGCTCTCGAGGAATGTACGTCTCAACGATCCGGGAACCGGGTTTGCTTGGATGATGGAAGCCTCGTTCTCGCCACCTAGCTGCACATGAACGTCTTCCATGAGTGCCTCCTTTCGCCGAGATCTCTCGGCAATCGTCTTCCAGCAGATAAGAGCACAAATTGTGCACAAACCCTAGCATGGTCGTCTGAGGCAAAATCGGTTAAATATTTTCGATAAGCAGATTATGCTGAAGATGCCGGTAAGACCTCTGAAAGAGTCCCGCAAAGATTGGATAGCATACAGGCAATGCCGTGTTTTCTACACCATGTGCAGAGCGTATTCCATTATTGAATATCGTTAAATACGGCACTTGCCCTGGCTGCACGATATGGATGCGTGAATATAGCAATTACGCGAACGGTCGATAGATATGAGAAAAGCCGCCCCGGAGGACGGCTTCTCGAAATAGCAAATGCCCCTTGTTGGTCAGCCACGTCCTGCTCTCCCAC
>CAMOLV010000092.1 GCA_946619045.1 uncultured Coriobacteriales bacterium
CCGCTGATCGCATGGTCGCTCATCGCCTACGACGCCGCGCCGTCGATCGCGCATATCGTGGTCGTCTGCGCGCCCGATCGCCGCGATGAGATCGCCGAGATCATCGCGGGGCTCTCGCTCGCCACGCCCGTCAGCTTCGCCGACGCCGGCGAGGTGCGCCAGGAGTCGGTCTCCTCGGGCCTCGCCGCCATGCCGAAGGGCTATGCGTTCTGCGCCATCCACGATGCGGCGCGGCCGCTCATCGAAACCGACACGATCGAGCGCTCGGTCGCGGTGCTCCGCGCCGACCCCTCCCTCTCGGGCTCGCTCGTATCGAAGCGCGTCACCGACACCCTGAAGCTCGTCGAGGACGGCACGGTGGTCTCCACGCCCGACCGCAGCTTCTACTGGGCTGCCCAGACGCCGCAGACCTTCCGCATCAAGCCGCTGCTCGATGCCTACGCAAACGCCGCGTTCGAGGATTTCATCGGCACCGACGATGCGAGCCTCGTGGAGCGCGCGGGCGGGCTCGTGCGCTGCGTGGAGCAGGCGTCGCCCAATCTCAAGGTCACGTTCCCCGAGGACCTCGTCATGGCCGAGGCGGTCATGCGCGGCAGGGCCGGGAGCGGGGAGGTGCTCGTATGAGGATCGGCCACGGATACGACGTTCATGCGTTCTGCGAGGGCCGTCCGCTCATCTTGGGCGGCGTGCGCATCCCCTACGAGCTCGGCCTCGCCGGGCACTCCGATGCCGATGTCCTCGCCCATGCCATAGCCGATGCCCTGCTCGGTGCCGCGCGCCTGGGCGATATCGGCACGCTCTTCCCCGATACCGATCCCGCCTACGAAGGCGCGGATTCGCTGGTCCTTCTCGCCAACGTCGCCCAGCTCGTGCGCGACAGCGGATTCGAGATCGTCGACGTCGACAGCACCGTCGCCGCGCAGGCGCCCAAGATGGCGCCGCACCGCGATGCCATGCGCGGGAACCTCGCCCGCGCGATCGCGCTGCCCGTCGACCATGTGGGCGTGAAGGCCACCACGACCGAGCATCTCGGCTTCGTCGGGCGCAAGGAGGGCATCGAGGCATTCGCCGTCGCCCTGCTCGACGAGCGATGTAGCAGCTGATAGGTGCGGGAGGTGCGTCTGGGGGATATTCCCCGAACGCGTCTCCGTGTTCGCTTCGTGTCCATACGATGGGCGCATTAGGGGAGTATCCCCCGGATGCACCGATTACTAGGAGAAACGCTATGCAGATCTATAACACGCAGTACCACAAGAAGCAGGAGTTCGCGCCCATCGAGGAGGGCAAGGTCCGCATGTACGTCTGCGGCCCCACGGTCTACGACCAGATCCATATCGGCAACGCGCGCACGTTCCTCAGCTTCGACATGATCCGCCGCTACCTCATGTTCAAGGGCTACCAGGTCACGTTCGCCCAGAACCTCACCGACGTGGACGACAAGATCATCAACCGCGCCAACGAGCAGGGCCGCACCGCGGCCGAGGTTGCCGAGGAGTTCTCGAACGCCTTCATCGAGCAGATGCGCCGCTTCGGCATCCTCGACCCCGACATCCGCCCGCGCGCCACGCGCGAGATCGAGGCGATGCAGGAGATGATCGTCTCGCTCATCGATCAGGGCTGCGCCTATGCCGTGCCCTCCGGCGACGTGTACTTCTCGGTGCGCAGCGACCCCTCGTACGGCATCGTCTCGGGCCGCGACCTCGACCAGCTGCGCGCAGGCGAGCGCGTCGAGGTCAACGACGAGAAGCGCGACCCCTTCGACTTCGCGCTCTGGAAGGCCGCGAAGCCCGGCGAGCCCAGCTGGCCCTCTCCCTGGGGCGACGGCCGTCCCGGCTGGCATACCGAGTGCTGCGCCATGATCCACCGCTATCTGGGCACCCCCATCGATATCCACGGCGGCGGCTCCGACCTCATCTTCCCGCACCACGAGAACGAGACCGCCCAGGCCATGTGCGCCTGGCATGCGCCGCTCGCCAACGTCTGGATGCACACGGGCATGCTCCGCGTCGAGGGCGACAAGATGTCCAAGAGCCTTGGCAACTTCTATACGCTCAAGGAGGTCCTCGACAAGTACCCGGCTGACGCCGTGCGCCTGCTCATGCTCCAGACCCACTACCGCGCGCCGCTCGACTTCTCGTTCGAGCGCCTCGACGGCGCCGTGGGCACGCTCGACCGCCTCGCGACCTGCGTCAAGAACCTCCGCTGGGCAGCCGAGAACGCAAACCAGGACGGCATCCTGACCGAGCTCGACCGCACGCTCGGCAGCGCCGTCGACGCCACGCGCACCGAGTTCATCGCCGCGATGGACGACGATTTCAACTCCGCCGGCGGCCTCGCCGCGATCTTCGGGCTGGTCTCCTCCGCCAACAAGTACCTCGCCGAAGCCGGCGACACCATCGCCACCGCTCCCACGCTGCGCGCCGCCGACATGCTCTGCGAGCTGTGCAACGTGCTGGGCATCGACCTCTCCAAGGCCACCGCTTCGGAGGAGCTCCCCGCCGAGCTGGTCGACCTTGCCCGCGAGCAGGCAGGCTACGAGGGCGATTCCGCATCCGAGGCGGCCGAGGCCCTGCTCGCCGCCCGCCAGGCGGCCCGTGCCCAGAAGATGTGGGCCGTCGCCGATGCCATCCGCGACGGCATCGCCGCCCTCGGCCTCGTGGTCGAGGATACGGCATCCGGCGCACGTCTCCGCACCAAGGAATAGGCGGTCCCAGCTATGGCGAAGAACCAGTCCCGCACGCCCGGCCGCGACGTTCGCGGCGGCAACGGCAAGCGTGAGAACAAATACAAGATCGTCCCGCGCAACCTTCCCGACCAGAGCGAGCGCAAGAAGGGCTGGCAGGACGGCCGCTCCAAGCCCGTGCGTCCCAAGCGCGCGCAGGAGAAGCGCGCCGACGCGCCGTCGGGCGACATCATCGAGGGCCGCCGCGCCGTCGCCGAGGCGCTCGAGATGGGACTCGCCATCAAGAGCGCCTTCATCGCGGATGCCGATCAGACCGATGCCACGCTCAAGCGCCTCACGGCGGAGCTCGCCGAGATGGGCGTGCCCATCGAGCACGTCACCAAGTCGCGTCTCGACCAGATGTCGTCCCATGGAGCCCACCAGGGAATCATGGTGCGCACGCGCCCGTTCGAGTACACCCCGCTCGCCGATATCATCCGCGCGGCTGGGGAGGGCGACGCGCTCGTCGTCGTGCTCGACCACGTTACCGACGAGGGCAACTTCGGCGCCATCGTGCGCTCCGCCGAGGTCGTGGGCGCTGCAGGCGTCGTCATCGCCAATGCCCGTGCCGCCCGCGTGGGCGTGGGCGCCTACAAGACGTCCGCCGGAGCGGTGCTGCATCTTCCCATCGCGCAGGTCTCCAACCTCGCCCGTGCGCTCGAGGACCTCAAGAAGGCCGGATTCTGGGTATGCGGCGCCAGCGAGCATGCCGAGCAGGGCATCTGGAACGCCCCCGTCGAGGGACGCCTCGCGCTCGTCATGGGCTCCGAGGGCGCGGGCATCTCGCAGCTGCTGCTCGAGAAGTGCGACTTCCTTGCCAAGCTCCCGCAGCACGGCCGCATCGAATCGCTCAACGTCGCACAGGCCACGACGGTCTTCTGCTACGAGTGGCTGAGAAGGACCAGCGCGGATGCCTAAGGTGCGCCACGAGCTTCTGGTGGTCGACGGCTACAACGTGATCCGCGCAACCGACCGCTACGCCCATCTCATCGACGAGGGCGATGCCGACCCGTTCATGCGCGCCCGCGAGGCGCTGCTCTCGGATGTTGCCGCCTTCGCGCAGGGCAGCTACGACCCCGTGGTGGTGTTCGACGGGGCGGGGAACCTCTCGCCCGATCGCCCCAACCTCAACTCGGGGAGCGTCCGCGTGATCTTCTCGCGCACGGGCCAGGATGCCGACGAGGTCATCGAGCAGCTTGCCGTGGAGGCGCGCCATCAGGGCCGCGATACCACGGTCGCCACCTCCGACAACACCGTGCGCGCCACCATCGGCGGCGTGCCCGTCAAGAGCATCTCGTCGTCCCTTATCGCCCATGAGTTCACGCTCGTCGATCACGATGTTGCCACCGCCGCCGCCGACCGCTCCCACCATCACATCACGCTGGCGGACCGCCTCTCGCCCGAGATGCGGGCGAAGCTGGACGGGCTGCGGCGAGGCTGACGGAAATCCGGATAATTTCAATAATCGAATATTTATTTTGATAACTTAATGTCGTAAAACCTACCGCTTGACCGAAAAAGCATCAACATATACCCGAAAAAACGTTTTCAACCTTGCGTCGATAGATAGCATACAAGCTACGGGAGATATTGGGTCGTCGAGGGGAGCGACGTGGAAATCTCGCGTAAGACAGACTATGCGCTGCGCATGCTCGCCGAGCTCGTACGCCGGTCCGACGCCATCGTTTCCGTGCGCCATGCCGCCGAGGAGAACGGAGTGCCCTATTCGTTTGCCCGCGCCATCCAGCATGACCTCACGCGCGCGGGCATCGTCGAAAGCGTGCGCGGAGCCCATGGCGGCATGAAGCTCGCGGTCGACCCGTCGCAGACGACGCTCCTCGACATCGTCGAAGCCGTCCAGGGACCCGTGCGGTTCTCCGATTGCGAGGTGGCCTCCGACGGCGATCCCTGCCCCTTCATCGACCGCTGCAACTACACCCCCATCTGGAGCAACGCCGCGCGCATCATGCGCAGCTTCTTCGAGTCCGTGACGCTCCGGCAGATCGTGATCGACGGCCTCATGCCCGATATCGAGGCGGGTGTCACGCTCGTCCCCTCGAGAAGCTACACTTAGACGTATGGATAACAACAGGGAGGCCCAACAGCTCGGCGAGTTCGCCGAGAGGATCATGGTGCAGGGACGCGCGCTCTACCGCGACCTGCCCTGGCGCGATACCCGCGATCCGTATGCCATCTGGCTCTCGGAGGTCATGCTCCAGCAGACGCAGGTGAGCCGCGTCGACGGCCGGTGGCAGCGGTGGCTCGAGCGGTTCCCCACCGTCGATGCGCTGGCGTCGGCGAGCCCCGCCGACGTGCTCGAGGAGTGGCAGGGCATGGGCTACAACCGACGTGCCCTCGCGCTGCTCCATGCCGCGCAGGAGGTTTCCGCGGCGGGCGGGGTATTTCCCCGGAGCGACGCCGCGCTGCGCGCGCTGCCCGGGATCGGGCCTGCAACGGCTGCCGGCATCAGGGCGTTCTCGTTCAACCTCCACTCCGTCTACCTCGAGACCAACGTGCGCGCCGTCTTCCTCCACGAGCTGTTCCCCGAGCGGGAGGATGTGCCCGACCGCGACCTCGTGCCGCTCGTCGATGCGACCTGCCCGCCCGACGGGGGAGACGGGGAGAGGGATCCGCGCGGCTGGTACTACGCCCTGCTCGACTACGGGGCGCATCTCAAGAAGACGCTTCCCAACCCGTCGCGCCGTTCGCGCACGTATGCGCGCCAGTCGCGGTTCGAGGGCTCGACGCGTCAGAAACGCGCTGCGCTGGTGCGCGTGCTGCTCGATCATCGGGACGGCATAGCGCTGGAGGAGCTGGCTGCCGAGCTCAACCTGCAGGAGGTCGCAGCAGGACGCGAGCCCGTCTCCGTCGGCGATGTGCAAATGATAGTGGAGCAGTTGCATAAAGAGGGATTCTGCGCCCCCGAGAACGGGGTATGGCGCGCGTGAATACGCTAGTATAGAGGGGTGACTCGGGGAAGTCACCCCATTAAGGAGAGGAGAACCCATGGCAGTCGATTTCGAGAGCTCCCAGACAAAGAAGAACCTTGAGTTCGCATTCGCGGGCGAGTCCCAGGCGACCAACAAGTACGCCTACTACGCGAGCAAGGCGAAGAAGGAGGGCTACGTCCAGATCTCCGACATCTTCACCGAGACCTCGGGCAACGAGCGCGAGCATGCCAAGCTCTGGTTCAAGTACCTGCACGGCGGCGAGGTGCCCGACACCCTGACCAACCTGCTCGACGCCGCTGCCGGCGAGAACGAGGAGTGGACCTCCATGTATGCCGGCTTCGCAGCCACCGCCAAGGAGGAGGGCTTCACCGAGATCGCCGCCAAGTTCACCATGGTCGGCAACATCGAGAAGGC